>PBKI01000002.1 GCA_002721385.1 Gammaproteobacteria bacterium | reverse complement strand
TTTATATTCTGTCAGATGCAATTATATCCTTTTTATTTTTATGTAACATAGATTTTATTTCACCAATTGCTTTATTAGGATTAAGTCCTTTAGGACAAACATTTACACAATTCATGATTCCGTGACACCTGTATACACTGAAAGGATCAGATAGATCATCGAGTCTTTCTGTAGTTTTTAAATCGCGTGAGTCAGCTAGAAATCTATATGCCTGAAGCAGTGCAGCAGGACCAACAAACTTATCAGGATTCCACCAAAAAGAAGGACAGCTTGTTGAGCAACACGCACATAAGATGCACTCATAAAGACCGTCTAATTTATCTCTCTCTTCAGGGGACTGAAGTCTTTCTTGCTCAGGAGCAGTCGTTTCATTTTGCAAAAAAGGTTTTATTTTTTCATATTGAGTATAAAACTCGGTCATATCAACAACCAGATCTCTTATAACAGGAAGACCTGGCAAAGGCCTTAGTTCAATTTTGTTTCTTTTGACAACTGAAGAAATTGGAGTAATGCATGCTAGTCCATTTTTTCCATTTATATTCATTCCATCTGAACCACAAACACCTTCTCTACATGATCTTCTGTAAGAAATTGATTGATCTTCTTCTTTTAGAAGGTGAAGAAGATCCAAAACCATGATGTCACGGTCTGGTTTGTCTATAGTATATTTTTTCATATATGGAAATTTATCTTCTTCAGGATTGTATCGATATAGGCTTACCTGAAGTTTCTTTCCAAACATTTTAATATGTCCTCACTTTTGGAGGGAACGCATCAACTTTAGAGGGATTAAAATTAACTTCACGTTTTGTAACTTCTTTAGATACAGGATCAAATATTGTATGACATAACCAATTTTCATCGTCTCTATCTGGAAAATCATCACGAGCATGAGCTCCTCTGCTTTCATTTCTTTTAAATGCAGATACAGCAGTAGCTTCAGCAACATCAAAAAGGTTTTGTAATTCAATAGCCTCGACTCGACTAGAGTTAAAAGCATCACTTTTATCTTTTAAGTGCAGATTATCTACTTTTTCTTTTATTTCTTTTAGTTGATCTAGGCCTTTTTTCATAAATTCGCCTCTTCTAAAAACACCAAAATAATTTTGCATACACTCTTGTAATTCTCTTTTAACTTCAGCTGGATCAAAACCTGAAGAAGACTCATTTAAAAGGTTTAGCCTCTCTAATGAATGTTTAATATCGCTTCTTGTAGCGGAGTCTACTCCTCCACCAGATTTTAATTCTTTCTGAATATGTATTCCAGTTGCTCTTCCAAATACAACTAGATCAAGCAAAGAATTTCCACCAAGTCTATTTGCGCCATGAACAGAAACACATGCTGCTTCACCTGCAGAAAATAGTCCTGGAATTAGTTCATCATGATTATTTTGTCTTGTATAAGCTTGACCATTAACATTTGTAGGCGTTCCCCCCATCATGTAGTGACATGTTGGAACGACTGGGATCGGTTCATAAATAGGATCAACATGAGCAAATGTTCTAGATAATTCACATATACCGGGTAGTTTCGAATTTAAAACATCAGAACCTAAATGATCAAGTTTTAAAAAAATGTGGTCATTTTTCTCACCGCAACCTCTACCTTCAAGAATTTCTAAAACCATAGATCTAGCTACAACATCTCTTCCTGCTAAATCTTTAACATTAGGAGCATATCTTTCCATAAATCTTTCTCCATCTTTATTAATTAAATATCCACCTTCTCCTCTGCATCCTTCTGTAACTAAAGAACCAGCTCCATATATTCCTGTAGGATGGAATTGCCACATCTCCATATCCTGCGCTGGAAATCCGGCCCTTAATGACATTGCTAGACCGTCACCAGTATTTATTAAGGCATTGGTGGTTGATGCATAAATTCTGCCAGCACCACCTGTAGCAAGAACAGTTGCCTGTGCTTTTAAATATGCAACTTCTCCATTCTCAATTGAAAATGCTATGACGCCAGTTACTTCATCTTTTGAATTTTTCACAAGGTCAACCGCAAACCATTCATTTAAAAAATTTGTGCCTTCTTTTACATTATTTTGATAAAGAGTATGTAATAGAGCATGGCCAGTTCTGTCAGCAGCAGCACAAGTTCTTGCAGCCTGACCACCTTTACCGAAATCTTTTGATTGTCCGCCAAATGGTCTTTGATAAATTCTACCATTATCAAATCTAGAAAAAGGTAATCCCATATGCTCAAGTTCGAAAACAGCTTTTGGGCCTTCTGAACATAAATATTCAATTGCATCTTGATCTCCAATAAAGTCAGCACCCTTAACCGTGTCATACATATGCCATCTCCAGTCATCATTTGGATCAGCACTTGCGATTGCACATGTTATCCCGCCTTGAGCAGATACAGTATGTGATCTTGTTGGAAAAACTTTTGATACCACGGCTGTTCGAAGGCCTGATTTAGCTAACTCTAAAGACGCTCGCATCCCTGAGCCACCGCCGCCAACTATCAAAGAATCAAACTCAATTGTTTTAATATTATCAGTAAAAATATTATTCATTATTAGTAATACTTATAATTATATATCATTATTATTTATAACCATATTATATATAAAATTAAGGTTAAGTACATAATTCCAAGNAAAACAAATNTAAAAAAATATAATTTATTGAGCATNTTTGCNATTTTTGATAATGGTTTATTCAAAAAGCCTAANGTCCTCTCAGTAAGATAATCNGTGCCTACNGTCCATAATCCAATAAAAGCATGCAAAATCAAAAATAAAAAAGTNATNGTTGTTAAAAAACGAGTTTGAAAGGATAGAAAAAAATTAGACCATGCAAAAAAACTAATTTGATCGTTTTGNACGAAAATAAAACTGAANATGTACATTAAGTATGAAAGTATTATCAANGAACTATATCTTTGAAGATTCCAAATAAGCGATCCTTTCATAGGTATATAAATATTAAGAATGATGTTGAACTAAGTATCCAAAAAAATATAACAAAAATTGCAGAATTATTTGAACCTTTTAGTGATTCTCCAATATGAAAAAAATCCATTATTAGATGTCTTACGCCAGTCAANATGTGATACCACAAAATCAAAATACTTACATATGTAATTAGAGAGAATATTGAGANTGCTTCAAGNTTTAATACNAAACTATCANAATTTGATTTTGATGAGGTTGAATTATGAATTATGAATAGCATCAAAGGTGTTGTGACAAAAAAAAACATACATCCCGGACAATCTGTGAGTAATAGATGATAGAGCAGACATTGGAAGTCTTATTTTAGTAAGATCTAGATATACTGGCCTTTGTTCCATTGTGTGCTTTGGTTATAAATATCAGTAATTTTTTATTATAAACAAGAATTATACAGCAGATTATTAATATGAATATGTTTATAAAAACTTAATATGAAAATACTAATGTTTATTTNTTCTTTATTACTCTTTTNCTTTTTTTGTTTTGTCGGTCGCTAAGCTTGTTCTTTTTATTTTCAAATGGNTTTTCAGACTTTTTAAAAATAATTTTTGTTTGAATGCTTNTTAATGACAGCTTTGTATGAAAAAAGTTCTGCAAGTACTTCCTNTAATTTTGAGGGATTTTTTTATTTTGACTTGAATTAACAATAAACGTTGTTGGGAGCACTCCACCAAAATGAATATGCTTAAATTTTATTTGCCTACCCCCTACTGAAGGAGGGACATTTGCAGTTATAGCTTTTTTGAGTAAGTTATTCAGAAGCGATGTCTTAAAATTTTCTTGTGATTTACTGATGAGGTTGTTTGTTAGTCTAAAAAGNTTTTTAAATCCTTTCTTGCTGATGGCTGAAATTTCAACTTTAATCAAACTATTCATAAAATCAGATTGCATTCTTTTTGATTTATATAAATCTATCAATTGTTTTTTTGATAGCAAATCAATCTTGTTAAGAGCAAACAAAATTGGTTTTCCAAAATTTATTATCATATTTAATATTTTTAAATCTTGATCAACTAACCCCTCTTTGGCATCACATAAAAAAATAACTATTTCAGACTGCTCAACTGCATGCATTGCTCTGACATATGAAAAATATTCAATTTGATGATTATACTTATAGCCTTTTCTTATTCCNGCAGTATCTATAAATGTAAATTTTTCATCATTNATTGTAAAAGGAATNCTTATCGCATCAATAGTAGTACCGGCAATCTCACTAACAATTAATCTATCTTGATCGATTAATTTATTAATAAGTGTTGATTTACCCGCATTTGGTCTTCCTAAAACAGCTACTTTTTTGCTATAAGAATTTTCAATTTTAAGGTTAGGAATTTTTTCTTTTAACTTTGATTTTAATATATCTAAATTTGTTGAATGCTCAGCGCTAATATTAATCCATTCTTTTATACCTAATTTTGATAAATCTTGTTCAATTAGAGAATTGGATTTTTTATCAATCTTATTTATAACTGTTATAAANTTTTTATTAAGTTTTCTGAGGCTGTTAATAATATTTAAATCTTCTGAATTGAGTTCCTCGAAACCATCAAAGAGGAGAATTATTATCGAAGACTCCTCAACAGCCATCCAGGCCTGAGATGAAATTGCATTTTTTATTTTTTCATCTGAATCTACAATGCCTCCTGTATCTATTAATAAAGATCTTTTTTTACCAATTTCAATAAAACCATAGTTTCTGTCTTTTGTCAGACCAGGAAAATCTGAGACAATTGCGTTTCTAGACTTTGTTAATTTATTAAATAGTGAGGATTTTCCAACATTCGGTCGCCCTATAATTGCTATTGAAGTAAACATCTCTATTGTCCATTGGGGTTATTAAATATCGATTGAAAAAACATTAAACTTTTCGTCTATCACAAATAAATTATTGCTTCTAGCGTAAATTGACTTAATTGGTTTTCTTGAAAGTTTAGTTCTAGATATAGTTATGCCGTTAATTGGATTTATTATATGCAAATAGCCTTCAAAATCACCTACAACAATATTGCCTTTATAGCTTACAGGATTTGATAATGATCTATTCAAATATTCTTCATTTGACCATGATTCTTCAAGATTTTTTGATGAAAAAGATCTAATACCTGAGTTTGATTCGACAACTATTAACATGCCTCTTGTTACTATTGGAGTATAAAAAGAAGATAAATCAAACGTCCATATTGATCTTTGTTGGGCTANATCAAAAATGTTTAATTTTCCTTGATAGTTTGTTGTGTAAACAAGNCCTGCTTCAACCAGTGGATCTGAATCTGCATCTATCAAATTTTCTAATTCAGATGTTCCACTAACATATGAAATTGCTCCATCCCAAATTGGAAACCCTGAATCGATTTCAAAAACTCCTAACCTCCCACTATCAAATGTCACATAAATATTTTCATCATATATGACNGGACTGCTGCTGCCTCTAATTGTTAATGTTGGNAGNTTTGATCTATAAGACCAAATAATTTCACCACTATCCTTNTCTAAAGAAATGAGTTCACCGGAGCCTGTTTTTATAATTACTCCTTTTGGATCAATTACTGCTTTGNTTAAAACCTCACCTTTAACATTGACATTCCATAAAATAGAGCCATCTCTTTGATTAAGTGCTATTACATTACCATCTATATCTGACACTACAATTATTCCGAAACCAGCTGCNACCCCTGAGGATAAAAAATTTAACTCAGTAATCCAATTTTGTTCACCGCTTGACGCGTCTAAAGATGCAACAGACCCGCTATTAGAGGCAAAAAATACGTTATCTGAGCTAAATGCAGGTAAAAAATTTCCTAAATCATTAAATCCATCGAATGAAGTTTCCCAACTTGATTTAATATTAACTTTATTTGATATATTTTGTAATTTTCTTGGCTCGTCAGGATCTTCATTTTGATTTTGCCAAAACTTTAGGCCATCTAATGTTGAGCATGAACTAAGGAAGAGAACTATAAATGGAATTATTAAATAATTATTTTTAGAAAATCTAATTAACATTTTATAAATCCAGATTAGCTATTTTAATATTAAGAATAGAGGACGAGTTCTGATCGGTATATTTCTCTAGAGCTTTTTCATATTGTTTTTTCGCCAACTCTAGCTTATCTTGCTTCACTAAAATATCACCAATGAGCTCGTGAATATATGCATTTGAATCTAAATTTGAATAATTTTGTATGGCATCTAATGCTTTGTCATAATGATTATTTGATAATTCAATTCTAGCAATGCTTACTCTAGCAATTTTGTTAAGTACCTTATTGCCTCCGAATCCATCTGTTAATTGCATAAGAATCTTAAAGTTTACCAAAGCATTTTCTAGATCATTTTTATTAGCATCAATATTNGCCTTCATTAAAATTGCAATCTTTGTATAACCACTATTTTTATAATTTGAAATTAAATTATTTAGAATNNTATCTATAGCNTCCGAATCTGGTGATTCTTTAGATACCTCAATAAGCCATTGGTCATAAATTTTAGCAGCGTTTTCATTGTTTGTTTTTGTGATTTGGTTANTAATAACGAAATAGGAAATTACTAATATTATTAATAAAATAGTAGCGATAAAATATTTTTTATATTTATCGAGAAATTTAAGCAAAGGCAAAAACCTCATATTATTTTCGTATACTTCATTCATTTTTCNTGCCTCTACCTATATTAAGCTAAGGAATTTTCCAATTTCTTCAATACTTAGCTTTTTTTGATCTAAATCCTCNTCATGTAAAAATTTTAGAATTACTGAATTAGATTCTATTTCATCTTCACCNACAATAATGACATATTTAGCATTATTTTTATTANCTCTTCTAAGCTGAGATTTNAGACTGCCCTCTGACAGCTGAACTTCCAAGGTTAAATCTCTATTGAAAGCTCTTAAGTCGTGNGCTATTTTATATGCTTTTTCCCTAATTTGGTTAGATAAGATTATGAAAGATACTAAATTTTTACNAGTTTTTGTTATGCCAGATATTTCTGCAATACGTTCAATGCCAATAGCCATTCCGATTGCAGGCATTGTTTTTCCGCCAAGATCAGCAAAAAGNTGATCATATCTTCCTCCTCCAAGGTAAGAGTTTTGTGCTCCAAGACTGTCTGAAATAGCCTCAAAGATAAATCCCGAATAGTAATCTAGTCCTCTCACCATACTATAATCAATTTCAATATTATTATTTGGGAAAGCTCCTTTAATATTCTCTAATAAATCTATTGAATCTTGAGGTATAAAATCTTTAATTTGAGGAGCTTTTTCAAGTATTTTTTTTGTGCCTGAATTTTTAGAATCTAAAATCCGTAAGGGATTTTTTTTCAATCTTTCGAGATCGATTTCGTCTAATTTAGCTTTAAAAGGTTCTAAAAAATCTCTCAATGCATTGCAAAATTCTTGTTTTGAATCTCTATTACCAAGATGATTAATTTTGATAATGGCATTNTTAATCTTTAATTCANTGTTTATTGATATTATCATTGAAATCATTTCAAATTCAGACGCGCCCTCTGAGAATCCCAAAAGCTCGANACCGGCCTGATAAAACTGACGATACCGACCCTTTTGCGGCCTTTCATATCGCCACATTGGTCCCATATACCATAATCGGTGCGAATCAGAGTCTAACTTTTTCTCAATTATTGATCTTGCAACTCCAGCAGTTCCTTCGGGTCTTAATGAAATGCTTTTGTCATTTTTGTCTANGAATGTATAAAGTTCTTTGTTTACGATATCAGAAGTACCTCCAACTGATCTATTAAACAATTGTTCATTTTCTAAAGCTGGGGTTCTAATTTCATTTAAAGAATAGTTTGTAAAGATTTTNATTAATTTTTTTTCAGTTTCAAAAATNTTTGAAGATATATCATGATCATCACTTTTATAATCTATTAAGTCCATCATTCCAGTTAGTGATTGAATTTTATCCAAGTTANCTCCTTAAAATTATTTTATCGGATTCAATTTTAGATAAAGCCACTTTTTCTCTAACTTGATCTTCCAACTCATTAACAAGATTATCATTTGAAATTTTTTTATTTGGGCTACCATCCACATACAAGAGATTANTTGGACTTGCTCCTGTAAGACCTATGTTAGCAGCNTTACTTTCTCCTGGACCATTCACATAACAACCTATAATTGCAACTTCGATATCATCAGATATATCTTCTAATCTTTGCTCTAATTCATTTACAACNTTAATAACATTAAAATTNTGTCGNGAGCAACTTGGACAAGCAATTATTTTTACGCCTCTACTCCTAATATTTAAACTCTTTAGAATATCCCATCCAACCTTAATTTCGTCTACGGGATCAGATGCAAGTGAAATTCTTATAGTATCTCCAATACCTTCTGATAATAGCATTCCAACTCCAATGGCTGATTTTACTGTCCCAGCTCTATAGCTTCCAGCTTCAGTAATTCCAAGATGAAGAGGCTGATCAATTAAATTTGAAATTTTACGATATGCCTCTACGGTCATCTCAATATTTGATGCTTTCAAACTCATTTTATAATTTTCAAAATTAAATTTATCTAATATATCTACATGTCTTAATGCAGATTCGACTAAAGCATCCGCATTTGGTTCTCCATATTTTTTTTGAAGATCCTTTTCNANAGATCCTGCATTAACCCCTACTCTTATTGGAACATTATTATCAATAGCAGCNTTAATAACTTCTTTAACTTTATNTTCTTTACCAATATTTCCTGGATTAATTCTTAAGCAATCTGCGGTATCAGCAACCTCCAAAGCAATCTTATAATCAAAATGTATATCAGCTACGAGCGGAACATCTACAGCCTTTTTGATTTCTTTAAATGATTTAGCTTCATCAAATCCGGGAACAGATACCCTTACTATATCTGCTCCAGCTGCTTCCAGATCTTTAATTTGCTTTACAGTTGAAACAACATCACATGTATTTGTGTTAGTCATGGATTGAATGCTTATTGGATTTCCTCCTCCAACAGGAATATTCCCTACATTTAAGGTTTTTGTTACCCTTCTTTTAATCCAGCTACTCATTGTTAAAATCTATAATTTTGACCCCATTAAATCCTGAAGCATTTTCATTAAACTCAATTGAATCTCCATTATATGNTCCTTTTACAGAATCGGCATTACCTACAACAACTTTAAATGGAATGTCGATAACTAATTCATATGAGTCTCCCTTGTCAAATTGTTTGACTTCTATCAAAACATTATCTTTATAAATCTCTACCCAAGAACTTGCTTCAAAGAATAATAAGAGCAAAGGTTTTTTTTTAACATTATTCATATTAATTTTCTTGGATAATATATTATCCTTAATAAGTNCTTCTATCTTTTCTAGATCAGAAATTTTTAATTCTTTTGAAAAAATTTTACTATCNATTACTTCAGAGGATTTACTATTTTTAAAATATGTTAGTGTTAAAGCAGATGCTGTTAATAGTGATACAAGGACATATTTTTTAACATTTTTATCTATAGAATAAGAAAGCTTAATTTCTTTTTTTATTTTTTTAAATTTTTTGTCATTTTTTTCATCAAAAATATTTGGAAACTCGCATTCAATATCTAAGAAATCTTTATATTTTTTAAAATACGCATGTGCGAAAGCTTTTGAAGGAAAAACTGCATAATTTCCATCCTCAATAGCAGAAATGTAATCTTTGTTAATAAATAAGATATCAGCAACCTCATTGACAGAATAATTAAGTCTCACTCTTGACTCATAGAATCTTTTTCCTATCTTGGCTGAGTTAGCAGACTTTAAATCATTATTCATTAGAGTGATTTATGAGATATTAACTTCTTCCCCTTGACTGATTTTGACAAATTTCCAANCAATTGACCACATGCAGCATCTACAGCATCTCCTCTTGTTGTTCTGAGTGTTGTGATAAATCCTTTTTCTATTAAATATTTTTTAAAAGCATTTATCTTGTTTTTGCTTGGTCTTTCATAGTNAGAACCACTGAAGCTGTTAAAAGGTATTAAATTAATTTTGCATGATATTTTTGATAATAACTTTACTAATTTTTGAGCNTCTTCGATTGAATCATTTATTCCTTGGATAAGGATATATTCGATAGTTATATGTCTTTTTTTGNCATCATGATTAAGATAATTCTTACAAGCCTCCATTAACATCTTTATGGGATATTTTTTATTTATTGGTANAATGTTATCTCTAAGGCTATCGTAGGCTGCGTGCAATGATACTGCCAATGAAACATCGACAGATTGAAAAAGTTTGTTGATATTAGGAACNATTCCTGAAGTGCTCACTGTTATTCTTTTTCTTGAGAGTCCATATGCGTGCTGATCTTTCATAATTTTTATAGATTCAATAACAGAATNAAAATTAAGTAATGGCTCTCCCATGCCCATAAAAACAATATTAGTAATAGGTTGTTGATNTTTCTCAAGATTATTTGCGAGCCATAATTGTCCAATAATTTCACTACTATCTAAATTTTGATCAAAACCTTGAGCACCTGTTGCACAAAATGAGCATTGAAGTGCACAGCCAGCCTGAGATGATATNCATAATGTTTTTCTTTTACCCTCTGGAATAATTACCATTTCCACCATAGATCCTGATGATAATTTTATTAAATATTTTTTTGTCCCTTCACTTGATANATATTCTTCTTGGACTGAAGGAAGCTGCAAAATCGCTATATCTTGAAGCTTATTTCTTAGATCTTTATTGAGATCTGTCATAAGAGAGAAATCTAGTATTCCCTTTTGATGAANCCATCTTAAAATCTGTTTTGCTCTATATTTAGATTCATTAATTTCAAGAAAAAAAGATTCAAGAGANTCTAAAGAGTATCCTAAGATATTTTCTTTATTCAGCAAATTATTTAATCAATATCTCTTCAGGTGTGAAAAAATATTCAATCTCCCTTTTAGCACTTTCAGGTGAATCAGAACCATGGACCGCATTAGCATCAATGCTGTTAGCGAAGTCTGCTCTTATTGTCCCATTTGCAGCTTCTTTCGGATTAGTATTTCCCATTAAATCTCTATTTTTTTGAATAGCATCTT
Organism: Gammaproteobacteria bacterium; assembly: GCA_002721385.1. Lineage (GTDB taxonomy): Bacteria > Pseudomonadota > Gammaproteobacteria > Magnimaribacterales > D2472 > SAR86A. Next base: position 85,955 of record PBKI01000002.1, on the reverse strand, counting down.
CTCCTTCAAGAACTTGAACGAAAACAGGGCCTGAAGTCATAAACTTCTTAAGATCATTAAAAAATGGTTTACCATCATGCTCAGCGTAAAATCCTGATGCCATTTCATCAGATAAATGCACTAGCTTTCCAGCAACCATATTTAATTGATTATCTTCAAATCTTGAAATAATCTTTCCAATAATATTTTTACCTACAGCATCTGGTTTAATTATTGACAAAGTCCTTTCTATAGCCATTTTGTTATCCTCATAAAATTTAGGAGCTATTATATAGCAATCTTATGAATATTCTTCTATCCAGTTTGATTGAATAGCTTCAAGTATTTTTTCACTAGATTTGTTTGGATCTCCAANAAAATTCTTTAAATTACAAACTTTGCTGTGTAAATCTGGAAAACTTATCCATTGNGGATCAATTTCTGGATAGGCATCATTCAGCTCNATTGCAATATCCAAAACATCTAACCAATCAAGTTTATCCATCAGTGATCCTCAGACACCATATTAATATTNTATTTTGGTAACTCAATTTCAATATCTTCGTCTTCTGGNGGAACAGCTTGGCAACTCAATCTTGAAGTTTGTTCTAATCCCCACGCTTTATCCAATAGGTCCTCCTCAATATCGCTTGCTTCCTCAAGGCAATCAAATCCTTTTCGAACAATGCAATGGCAAGTGGTGCATGCGCATGACATTTCACAGGCATGTTCAATTTTAATGTTGTTTCTTAGTGCAGCCTCGCAAATTGTTTCATCGGGACGTGATTCAAATTCAGCACCATTAGGACAGATATCCTCGTGAGGCCATATTTTAATTTTTGCCATTTCTTAAACCGTAAAACTTTCGCCACATCCACATACAGCTTTAGCATTTGGATTTACAAATTTGATACCTTTATTTAATCCATCATCNTCATAGTCAACAAGACTNCCCTTAAGAAATTTAAGGCTTTCACTATCTACAAATACAGTAAAGTCACNTTTAGTATAACTTTGATAATCCTCTAATNCCTGATCGACAAAATCAAATGTATACTCATAACCAGAACATCCTGCTTTTTTCACACCGATTTTTANGCCAACNCCTTTGCCACGAGTAGCCAACATTTCTTTGAAATGGTTGATTGCACTTTCAGAGAAGTTAAGTTCTGAAGGATTGAAAGTACTCATGATTTTTATTGTTTTGCTTCGTAGTCCTCTATTGCTTGTCTTATTGAATCTTCGGCTAAAACTGAACAATGAATTTTAATNGGTGGCAATTCAAGAGCTTCTACAATTTCTANATTCTTAATCGCCTTTGCTTCTTCTAAAGTTTTTCCGATCAACATTTCAACTAGCTCGCTTGATGATGCAATAGCAGAACCACAACCGTAAGTTTTAAATTTAACATCTTTNATAACATGAGTATTTCCTTTTGGNTCACATTTGATTTGTAATTTCATTACATCACCNCATGCTGGTGCTCCAACCATACCAGTTCCAACATTCGATTCTTTCGGATCAAACCTNCCAACTTTAAATGCCTCTGGGTTATTTAAAGTATTCTCAAATTTTTCAACAACTTTTTTACTATATGCCATATTAATCTCCTAATGCATATTCCATTCAACTTTGTCTAGATCAACTCCATCAAGATGCATTTCCCATAAAGGAGATAATTCTCTTAATCTATGAACAACATTACCTAANATTTTNAGGGTGTTATCAACATCATCATCGTTTGTAAATCTTCCAAAGGAAAATCTAATTGAACTATGGGCCAGTTCATCTTTTCTTCCCAATGCTCTCAGTACATATGAGGGTTCCAAACTTGCTGAAGTGCAAGCAGATCCTGATGAAACAGCAATATCTTTTAGACCCATTATCAAGGATTCACCTTCAACNAAATTAAAACTTATATTTAATATGTTTGGCACCTTATTTTTTAAATCACCATTAATGTAAACATGATCAATTTCTTTTACTTTTTNCAGAAATTTTTCATGAAACTTTATAACTTTTTTATGATCTTGTGACATTTCTTGTTTGGCAATTCTGAATGCTTCTCCCATACCAACAATTTGATGNGTAGCTAAAGTTCCCGAACGCATTCCTCTTTCATGACCGCCACCATGAATTAAAGCCTCAAGCCTGACCCTTGGTTTTCTTCTGACAAATAAAGCGCCAATACCCTTTGGACCATAAGTTTTATGAGCAGAAAATGACATTAAGTCAACAGGCAATAANGATAAATTAATNTCTATTTTGCCGGTACTTTGTGCAGCATCTACATGAAAAAAAGCTCCTTTTTTTCTTACAATTTCACCAATTTTATTTAAATTATTAACTGTTCCAAGCTCATTGTTTATGTGCATAATTGACACAAGAATAGTTGTATCTTTCATAGCAGCTTTTACAGCCTTTGGATCAATAATGCCTTTATCATCAGGATCAAGATATGTTATTTCAAATCCTTCTCTTTCAAGTTGTCTGCAGGGATCTAATACTGCTTTATGTTCAATTTTNGAAGTAATTATGTGATTGCCTTTGCTTTTATAAAATCTTGCTACTCCNTTAATAGCTAGATTATCAGCTTCAGTTGCGCCNGANGTCCAAACAATTTCTCTTGGATCGCAGCCAACTAAATTTGCAACATGTGATCTGGCTTCNTCTACTGCTTCGTCTGCCTTCCATCCAAATCGGTGTGATCTAGATGCAGGATTNCCAAACTCACCNTCAGGAGTCAAAAATTCCATCATTTTGGATGCTACTCTTGGATCAACGGGTGTTGTTGATGCGTAGTCCAAATAAATTGTAGATTGTGTGCTCATCTAATTTATCTCTTTAACCTTAATATATGGGCTATTATCCGAATCTACAAGGCTATTTATAGTTATTTTTTCTAAATAATTTTCAACTAAGTTATTNAGTTCATTCCATAAATCATGNGTATTACATTTTTTACCGTTNTGACAGGCAGATGAACCATTGCATCTTGTTGCATCAAGAACTTCATCGACAGCATTCATAACTTCTNTGATTGATATGTTCGATGGATCTTTTGCNTACAAGTAGCCNCCATTTCTNCCCCTTATACTTTTTACAATACCNGCTATCCTTAGCTTACGAAAAATCTGCTCTAAATAATTAAGTTCAATATTTTGATTNTTTGAGATATCACTTAACGATACAGGNCCAGAGGATTGTAAAAAACTNAGTTCGGTAAGTGCATTGACAGCATATCTGCTTTTAGTAGTTAATCTCACGTGTGAATTATAAATACCCGACTATTTTAGTCAAGTTTCAATATTCATACCCAATCTATCAGCAACTTGATGATACGACTCAACAACATCCCCTAATCCTTGCCTGAATCTGTCTTTATCCATTTTTTTCATTGTTTCAGAATCCCATAATCTGCAACCATCAGGAGTGAATTCATCTGCAAGCAAGATTTTATTTTTAAAAATGCCAAATTCAACTTTAAAATCGACAAGAATTAATCCAGAATCTAAAAAAAGTTTTGATAAAATTTCATTAACTTTNTAAGTCTGTTTTTTCATCTCCGAAATTTGATTCTGATCAGCCCAACCAAATGAGAGGATGTGTTCATCATTTATTAACGGATCCCCTAACTCATCGTCTTTGAGAAAAAATTCAAAAAGAGGGTCTTCAAAAACNAGCCCATCTTTGGTTCCTAGTCTTCGACAAATTGAACCTGATGCTCTATTTCTTATTACACATTCAATTGGAAACATGTCTAATTTATAAACAACTGAATCTGTGCTATCAATCACATCAACTAAATGGGTATCTATACCATTTTCAGATAAATGCTTCATTATAAAAGCATTAAATTGATTATTTACAGCACCTTTTCCAAGAAGTGCCTCACGCTTTTTTCCNTCAAATGCTGAAGTATCATCACTGAAGTGCATAATCAAATGTTCNCTATTTTCTGTTGTGAACATTGATTTAGCTTTACCTTTTGTAATTTCTTTAATTTTATTCATTAGCTTAGTGATTCATTAATTTTTGATAAAAGTTCTTCTGAATTTTCAATGTTACCATTTTTTGATATTGCACGAACATAGGTTTTATTTTTTTCTTGAGTAATAATTATTTCAAATTCATACTCATCGCTAAATTCTATTTGATCATTATTCTCTTTNTTTCCACCCCCAAAAATTCCAAATAAACCTCGTTGTTGGTCTTCAGCATAGCTCACAAAAAATTTACCACTAGATCTATCTCTATCATTTGTAACAATATTAGCTGATTGCAAAGCTTTACTTACAGATGACCAAGCTCTGTCGAAACTTAATTCGAGTGAAATAACAGTTTTGCCATTTTCTGTGAAAATTTTAGTTTTTTTCAACTCATTTAAGCCTTGGGCCGCAAGCGATGTTCCAGAGAAACTTCCTATAGATTCAGCAAAATAATTTACTATTTTTTCCATTTCTNGTTGTAATAATTCTTGATTGGCAACAATATTATTATCAACTTTATTTACTTGNTACAAAAATATTTCTGAGGACGATTCTTTTATACCATGCTCAATTTTCATTACTAAGTCTGTTGCCTCATCAAATTCAACAACTATTTCTCCAGTATTGGGGTTAGCTTCTTTTACTTGATATATAGATGTGTCCCAATAATTTTTTGAAATNGGCCATGAGGTTGAAGGAAGTGTTTCNGCATATATCCACATAAGCTCTCCGAGTCTTCTTAATTGAACAGNAGTATCGCCCGAAGATGCAAAGATTTGTCTTGGTTTTGGTATNTCTTGATTTTGCTCAATAAAGTCAGGTTTATANGCTGGAAAATGATCTTCAGTATTTGGCTTAGTTAATGTTTCTGGAGTTTCAATTTCATCAGCAATTTCTTCTTTTAAAAAATCATATTTTTTTTCAGGGAATAAACCATCAGGGCCGCCTATCATCGAACATGAAGAAAAAGTTAATATTGAGATAAAAGTTAAAAAGATTTTATTCATAATANATTTAATTTTAACATTTCTCTAGAAATAGTTTCACGATATTTTTCATCAATTGATATCAAGGGCATCCTAATTGCATCTTCAATAAAATTCATCTTATGCAGCATCCACTTGACTGGNACTGGATTAGATTCTATGAAAAGTAAATCATAAATGNTTGAAAGCTTTGAATTAATTTTTTTTGCTTTTTCAANGTTACCTATTTCAAGGTTTTTACAAATATTTGAGATATCTTTTGGTAAAATATTTGCAGCAACAGAAATTACTCCATGACCACCTGCTGCTATTAGATCAAAAAAAGTATGATCATCTCCTGAAAAAATTAAAAAATCCTTTTTAGAATTTTTAGAGATAGTTATTAAATCATNNATTCTATTTTTATCGCTAACCGCTTCTTTAATACCAATAATATTTTCATGATCAGATAAAAATTTNACAGTCTNAGGAAGAATATCACATGAAGTCCTGGAGGGAACGTTATATAAAATTTGAGGTAAATCACAGGAATCAGCAATTTTTGTATAGTGTGCGATAAGACCTTTTTGTGAAGGCTTATTGTANTATGGCGAAACCAACAAAGAATAGTCTGCTCCGATATTTTTTGCCTCAGTTGTTGTTTCTATTGCTTGAGAAGTAGAATTCGATCCTGAGCCTGCAATTACCGGNATTCTTCCATTTGNTTTGTNAACTGTGAAATCAATTACCTTTAAGTGTTCCTCAACTGTCAAAGTAGATGACTCACCAGTTGTTCCAACAGAGACAATTGCATTTGTTCCTTGTTTAATATGCCATTCAATGAGTTTTTCTAAGGACAGGAAGTCAATACTATGATCATCGGACATAGGTGTAATCAACGCAACAATGCTTCCTTTAAGTGANTGATTCATTTTAATTATAGTAAAATAAAACTATACACTATTTTATATAAACATAATTAAGGAAAATAAAATGCAAAAGTTATTAAAAGGTAAAAAATGTCCCAGTTTTTCAGGTGAATGCACAAGCGAACGAAANTTATCAAACAAGGACTTTANTAATAGAAATCTAGTAATATATTTTTATCCAAAAGATAGTACTCCAGGNTGCACTACAGAAGGACAGGATTTCAGAGATAACTATAAAGAATTTCAAAAACTTGANACAGATATCATTGGTGTATCAAGGGATAGCATTAAATCTCATGAAAATTTTAAAGAAAAGCAATTATTTCCATTTGAACTTCTTTCTGACCCTGACGAAAAAATGTGTAAATCATTTGATGTTATGAAAATGAAATCAATGTATGGAAGACAATATATGGGAGTTGATAGATCAACTTTTCTNATAAACAAAAAAGGCAAAGTAGTTCAAGAATGGCGATCAGTAAAGGTTAAAGGTCATGTTCATGAGGTACTTGAGACCATAAGAGATTTTGAGCAATAATTTAATGTTTTAATTGCTTGATAGGCCCGGCCATGCATTCCATACAGCTTTTATAAAAGTAGCCAAAGGTATAGAAAAAAATACGCCCCAAAATCCAAACATGCTTCCAAACAAAAATACAGCCAGCATAATNACAATAGGATGTAACTTTACTGCTTCTGAAAAAATAATAGGCACCAGAAGGTATCCATCTATAAATTGAAGAAGCANATATAACCCAACAAGTNAATAAAAATTTGATCCTAATCCAAATTGTAAAAGACCAATTATTACAATTGGAATGGTTACAGAGAATGCGCCAACATATGGAATTAAAACTGAAAGACCAACTAAGACAGCAAGTAAAGCTGTATAGTTTAGTCCAAAGGATGCAAACAAAATTGCTGCAGCTACACCAACAATAAGTATTTCTAATACCTTGCCTCTGACATAATTACTTAACTGAACATCCATTTCAGACCAAACTTGGGAGAGCATTTCTCGATTACCAGGTATTAGTTTAACAAAACCCTCAANTATATTTTTTTTATCAAAAAGAAAAAAATAAACCAAAATGGGAAATAAAATTATATAAAGCAAAACAGTTATTGTGCTCTGTATACCTGCAATAGATGATTTCACAAGATTTTGAGTTATTGAAGATAACTCAGAAGAGACAGCTTGAAAAAAAACAGATATTTGGTCTGAATCTACTAAATCAGGAAATGCAGCTGGCATTGTTGAAACATAATTTAAAAACTCATTAAAGAGTCTTGGAATATCNAATACAAAGGACTGAAGCTGAACATATATTAATGGAATTAATCCAGTGAACATAGCTGCTCCAACTATTATAAATATAGAAAACGCAAGAATTGTGGCNATACGTTCAGATACNTTAAATGTTTGTATTTTTTTTTGGAGACCAACCAATAAATAAGCAACAACAATACTTATTATGAATGGAGTTAGAACCGCGGCAAAGAAACTAAACATCACAAGCACAAAAATAATGATTAATGAGAATATTATTGTTTCCTCATTACTGAAAATGCGTCTTAAGAAGTTATTTATATGATCANGCATAATATTAAGTACATTATATATGGGATTTGACTAAAAATTGCAGATAAACTTTAGACTCAAAAACNTAAACTTAAATTTTTTTTATGTTCTTTCATAAAAAAACAATATAATTTTTATGATGTCTGTTTCTAATAGTAAATTTTTAATAATTTTTTTATTGTTATATTTTAATATCTTGTCATCAAATGATGATCAAAGAAATGAAATAATTCTTCCTCAGCTTGGAGATAGAGTTTCAGGNGCAGTCTCAATGGGCCAAGAAAAAGCTATTGGCGAAATGTTTCTAAAACAAGTTTATTCTCAAGCACCATTGATATCAGATCCCATNATATTTGAATATACTGAACACCTTATATATAGACTATCTGAATATAGTCAGGTTGATGATAGATATTTTAAAGTACTTTTAATTGATGATAGTTCACTCAATGCTTTTGCAGCACCTGGCGGAATTATTGGGGTTAATGGTGGTCTTTTTTTGCATGCTGATAATGAGGGTCAATTTTCNTCTGTATTAGCACATGAGCTTGCACATTTAAGTCAAAGACATTTTGCAAGAAATGTCCTCAAGTCTCAAGATAGCAATCTTGCATCGGCATTAGTAATGGTCTCTTCAATAGCAATTGCTTTAATATCTAATAATCCGTCTGCAATGGCAGTTGGTCCAGCAATGTTGCAAAATCAGAGCTTGCGCTACAGCAGATTATTTGAAAAAGAGGCTGATAGAGTTGGTTTCAAAAATATTGTTAATGCAGGCTACAATCCAAAATCTATGGGGGAAATGTTTGAAAATATGATGGAACTGAGAAGACTTTCAGGTGATCTACCACCAGAATTCCTTCTCACACATCCCCTGTCTTCATCAAGAGTTAGTGATGCCTTTAATGCTGCAGAAGGTATTTCAGAAANAGGAACAAAAACTGACTCTCTTGAATTTTCTTTAATGAAAGCAAGACTAGAAGTTTATTATGAAAACATTGCTGCTAATTCAGTGAGAAATTTTTCAGCAAAAGTAAAAAATAATGCTTCTGACGGTAATTTATACGGCTTATCGATCTCACACAAAAATAATAATAATTTCGATGAAAGTATTAAGATCATTAATTATTTAATATCAAAGCATCCAAAAAACTTAGTTCTTAACAATACTAAAGTAGACATATTAATACACTTTGAAAAATATGATGATGCATTAGAACTCGTCAATAAATTTTTGGATATATCTCCGAAAAATTATCCTTTGTCAGTTTCAAAATCAAAGTTATTACTTGTGCTTGAGAAATATTTTGAATCAGAAGAAATAATTAGAGATCAACTTTTGTCTAAAAATGATAATCCTGAGTTATGGTTNCTTTTGTCTGAAATTCAAAGAAGTAGCAAAAATATTGTAGGNTATCATCAAAGCAGAGCTGAATACTTTATATTGCTTGGTCAAAATGANAAGGCACTCAATCAACTTGAATTTGCACTAAAATTGACAGGTAAAAACTTTCAAGCCTCAGAAAGAATAATGTCTAAGATTATCAAAATTAAAGAAGATATGAAAAGTTCTAGAGGTCTTTAACCTTTTGGCTAGTTGATATTTTATTGCCAATATAAGACAAACATCCTGCTAAAGGTATGACAACNAATGGAATAAGCCCTGAAGCAATTGATGTAATTTTTGCCATTGATATAAAAGCAGCNCCAGATANATCNCCAAATCTTGAAATGAATGTATCAATAAAAACAGAAGATTTGTACCTATCATTTNTTTGCAAAGCACTAAAAATATTTTCTCGAACAGGTTTGTTAAAAGCGTATTCAAAGACTCTTAAAAATATTGTTACCAAAGCAACAATTGTNATTGATGGAAAGAGTCCATATAANAGAAATGCNATCAAAAATAAAAATCCATAAGCAATTAAAATATTTTTGATTTTAAATTTTTTAATTAAAATATTTGTAAAGAATAATTGAGTTATTAGAGTTAACGGAGATATGTACTGCTCTATAGTAGCAAAGAAAATTATTCTTTTTTCTGAATCACTAGACCATTCTTCTACAATATTAATTGCAGTTATCCATTGAACNGTCATAAGTCCTGTCCATAGCCAAACATAAATTGCAATATTACGAATTTCAGAATCACTTAAAGAATTTTTGATGCCATCTAAACTACCTCCTCCAAGATTATTTTCATTATTNTTTCTTGTATGATTGCTAGACATATACATTGCCAATATCATCGCAAAAAATAGCAAAATTGATGATGTTATGCTGAATAACTCAATACCTTGGTTATCAAAAGAAGAGGAAAAATTTTTAGAAATTTCTGATCCAAATAATGCNCCTAAAGAGCCTCCGGCCATAATTACTCCGTAGAAACTCCTNCTGTATGAATCTCTATACAAATTAATAATTACAACCCAAAAAATTGATACTACAAAAAAAGAATAAACATTACACCAAACATAAAATANTTTTCCGAACCANGCTGAAGTTCCAAATGTTAAAAATTTCCATGAAACTAAAAAAAATAGCAAATTAGTTATTAAAAAAGAATAACAGTAAAATATNATTTTTCTTAAATTGCCTNTTGATACAATCCAAGAATAAACCGGGTTTATTAACAACATAATCAATGCNCCAGCTGCAAGGAGATAAGGCAACTCATCAACATTAATTACTGCCATCTCATTTCTAACAGGCCTCAACACATACCATGAAGATAGTATTAAAAAAAATAAAAATGAGCCAAGTAAAGATTTTTTTGGAAAAAATTTTTTAATTTCAGAAAGAGAGCTGATTAAAGGTTGCATCATTTCGAAGCATTAAAAATGGTGGGTCGCACAGGATTCGAACCTGTGACCAATTGGTTAAAAGCCAACTGCTCTACCAGCTGAGCTAGCGACCCACAATACATATAAATAAAGATGGCGATTATTCCATATTTTTCAATAACTGCAAGGCTAAAGAAGACGCAGTATTATTTGGAAATTCTCTTACAACAAAATTATATTTGTTTTTGGCCTTTATATTTTCGTTATTGTTCAAATAAATATCACCAATTTTTTTATGAGCTAATGGAACTCTATAATGGTCAGGAAAAGTGCTGATCAATTCCATGAAATAAATTTCTGACTGCTTAAAATCATTATTGATGAAAGAAATCTCTCCTAACCAAAAATATGCTAATGGCAATCTATCGTCTTCATCAAAATTTTTAACAAAATAATCAAAGAGTTTATAAGCATTAGTTAATTTTTGATTTTCTAAGGCTTCAATTGCTGCGCCAAATATTTGATCTTTACTTTTAGGGTCTTGTATACCTTTAAAAACAATATCATCATTAGTAGCTATGCTTTCGACTACCATATTTTCATTTGAAGTAGTTTTGGTAGTCTCGGCAATTAATTTTTCGATTAAAAAATTTTGTGATTCGACTTTATCTCTTAGTTGTGCAATCTCGGCTTCTAATTCTTGTATTTTAAGAAATAAAATATCAGTTTTTATCTCATCAGAATTTTGAGATGAAAGATTATTACAAAGTAAAAAAAATATAAATGAATATGCAACTAATTTAGGCATTAATTAATTTCTACTCTTCGATTTTTTGAAAAACTATTTTCATCATGCCCAAAAGCTACTGGTTTTTCTTCACCAAAGCTAATTACAGTAATTCTTGATTGATCAATACCATTTAGAACCAGATAACTGCTTACTGTTTCTGCCCTTCTTTGTCCCAGTGCTAAATTATATTCTCTAGTGCCTCTTTCATCTGCATGACCGGAGATCGTTATAGTTATGGCAAGATTATTATTTAATGCATTTACAGTGCTTTTTAAAGTTTGAAGCGATCTGCTTGTTAAAGAAGATTGATCAAAGTCAAAATAAACAGTTGCATTAGCGTTTATGGCTTTGGTTGAATAATCTAATTGTTTATCCTTATTCATAGACATTGTTTCAACAGTCTTGACTTCATTAGAGAAAACCTTCTCTTCGGTTATGTTCATTGAAGAACAAGACGATAAAACAAATACAAATATTGTTAGACTTAAAAAATTTTTAAAATTTATCATTAAATAACTCCTTAAATTATCTTAGAAAACCGGACCATGCAGGCTCTCTTACTGATCCACTGTTAACCGGTAGTTTAAATTTTGCTCCGCTTAAAGTAGCTCCTGAAAGCATTCCACGGTTATTTTCGCTTGTAGCATAAACTATAACATTTCCATTGGCTGAAATACTAGGTGATTCATCCATATCTGTTANTGTGAGAGGTCTTAAAAAGNTTTCGTCNAAATATTTTAAGGCAATTTGGAAATTCTTTTCTGATCTGTGAACAAATATCAAACCATCATCTTCAGGCAAATAACTGCCTTTGGCATTATAATTCCCNTCAAANGTNATCCTTTTAGGTTTTGATCCTGACTTTCTNAGGTCCAATTCATATAACTGAGGTGATCCTGACCTTCCAGATGTAAATAAAATTTTTGTTCCTTTTGAAGACCATGATGATTCTGTATCAATTGAATAATGATTNGTTAATCTTGTAAGATCATCATTTTCTAAATTGAGGATATATATTTCTGCATTTCCATCTTGATAAAGAGTTAAAGACAAAAACTTTCCATCTGGCGACCAAGATGGAGAGCTAATTTGATTTTTATTTTCTATTACTATTTCTCTTTTGCCAGATGCAATATTTTGAATAAATACCTTCGCCATTCCAGTTTCAAAAGACACATAGGCTACCTTTTTTGAATCAGGCGACCATGCCGGAGATATTATTGGCTCATTACTTTGTAAAAGAACCTGTTCGTTTTGACCATCCGCGTCTGCAATAATGAGTTTATAATTTTCATCTTGNGTGACATACATAATTTTTGTAGACGATATGCCTTTAAGANCTGTTATCTCCTCATATATTCCATCACTTATATANTGAGCAAGTTGTCTATCTTTATTTGGAATACCATACACAGTTGAGATTCTTGATTTTGATTTTTTGTTTATATCAAAAATTTTGTACTTCACAGATTTGTTCATATTTTCATTTAAAATATCTCCGATTACTAAATAATCTATATTCAAAATTTTGAAATCATTAAANACAATATCTTCTTCAGATAATGGGATTGATAATAAATCCTCCTCACTAAAAACAATGAACTCACCAGANCTTTTAAGATTATTTACAATAATTTGATTTAAATTATGAGAANCTTCTTGATCCCCTTTGAATTTGAGTACTGCAACCCTGTATGGGTCCTGCGTTCCTTGTGTAATTTNAAGTATTAACTCAGATGATAAAGAGATCGAAAAAATGATAAAAAANAGATATTTCTTCATTTTGGGTTAAATGTGATAGTTATGCTTTTGAAATTAGAACTATAAAGGCTGTATGGAATTTTTTCATAAAAATTNAATGTTTCTATACTTTTAACAGCTTTAAGAGCTGAATTATCAAATCTGATATTTCCACTGCTTTTGACTAAATTAACNTTAACAATTNTNCCATTTGGATTTATTGANAGTCGCATTTCACATANAAGATTNTCTTGAATATTGATTGGTTTTCTCCAAGCTGATTGAATATCTGAAATAATTAATGAGCTAAAAATTTCTATATTATTATCAGACTCATCTAGGAANTCTTGATCTTCTTGAATCAATTCCTGTATGTTTGAAAACTGAGCAGAGCTGTCAAACGAAATTTCATTTTTATTTTGATTTTGATTTTTTAAAATAGCTTTATNTTNAATTTTTAATTTTGATTGATCTAAGTTTAAATATTCCNTAGAGTCGATGATGTCTGATTTGGTTGAGATTTCTTTNAATAAAAGATTTACATTGATAGGTTTACTAACAATAGTGCTACTTTTATCACCATTATAAAAAAATCCTAATAAATAAAGAATCATTGCTCCATGAATTATGAATGAAATGAAAGAGGCTTCTATATAATTTAAATTATTCTGCATAACCTGTGGTGACAATGCCAATGTTTGAAATGCCAATGCTTTGAACTGAAGCCATTGCTTTTGCAACATATTCAAAAGAAACNTCTTTGTCACTTTGAAAAACAACTTCTATTTGAGGATTTGCATCAAAAATAACTTTAGATTTCCTTTTTAACTCGATCAAATTAATTGGAAGTGACTCGTCTCCAACGTTTATAAAATATTTACCATTTGAGTCTATTGATATGACAAGAGGTTCACTTTGAATAGTCATTTTAGTTGTATCAGTTCTTGGTAAATCTACTTCAATTCCTTGAATTAGCAGTGGTGATAAAATCATAAAAATAATTAATAAAACAAGCATTACATCAATGTATGGAACAACATTGATCTCAGCTTTTAAATTCTTTTTTTTNCCCAATCTATAGATCATTTTTTTATAGTTTGTTTATAAAAAATACTTGCGAGCTCTTCTGCAAAGATAANAGTGCTTTGGCTTATTGATTCTGATTCAGATATAAACTTATTAAAGGCTATTACTGCAGGTATAGCTGCAAATAGTCCCATACCTGTTGCNACAAGTGCCTCAGATATACCAGGAGCAACCGCATTGATAGTTGCTTGAGTTGCNTCAGATAATCCCTGAAAAGACGTCATTATTCCCCATACAGTTCCAAGCAAGCCCACGTAAGGACTCACAGAACCAACATTAGCTAAAAAAGGTAAATGTTTACTCATTTCTTCTTCATCAGAAGCAATTGATACTCTCATAGATCGGTTAATACTCTCCAAATCTAATTCGTTGAACTCATCACTCAAATTTAAGCTTTTAAATTCTGCATANGAATTTTGTAATAACGACATTGCGCCATAAGTTCTTTGATTTTCTGGAATTAAACTTAAAAGCTCATCAATATCTTGACCTGACCAGAATTTTTTTAAAAAATTATCATTTGATGATTTAATCTTTTNAAAAAATCTATATCTTTCAACAATAATTATCCATGAAAGAATAGATGCTAAAAAAAGGGCTATCATAACTATCTTTACTACAAGCCCTGCTTCAATNAAAAGATTTAATACTGAGACGTCATCCATAAAATAACCTACTTAAAAATTAATAATAAATCATCTGGAAATTTTTTTGGTTTTTTTGTTAACAAATTTATAAAACAAACCTCTACATAACCATCGACGTATATTATTCCAGTTTTTACATTTAATATTTGATGATTAAAAATCATTCGCGCATCTGACTCTTTTTTAACTTCAGAGCGAACTTCTATTTCATCTCCAAGTTCTGCGGCTGCAATGTAATTTATATTTACACTTTTAATGACAAATGCGAGATTATCTTTTCTTAATTCATTTTGAGAAATATTATTTACTGCTAAGAATTCTGATCTAGCTCGCTCAAAAAATTTAATGTAATTTGCATGATATACAACACCTTGAAAATCTGTATCCTCAACATAGATCTTTAAATTTAATGAATTACACTTGATAACTTTNTTCATGAAGTTCTATATCCTCCTGAAAGAGTTCAAGAATAATTTGAATGAAGTCAGGCCATANCAAGTCAACAGTGACTAGATTATTTTGAATATTTTTATTTAATGAACTTGCCAGAATCCTAACTTTTATTGGTCTATTATTAAATTTATATACAAGAGCAGGTTTCATTTTTAAGCCAGAAGATGATGCAATTACTTGATCCCACCAGTCAGGCCTAGGCTCAGCTCCACTTCCATAAGCTTTACACTCNATACACCATGTTCCAAGCATCAAGTCTGGTAATTCTTTGGTTCTTGTTTGTTCAAGAATCCTTTTAACAGGTTTCTTCAAATTAAGATCTTCAATCAAAGCATTAGCTATTTGCCTTTCAAAAGCAGCNCCTTTATTTCTTGAATTAATTGACAAAATTAATTTTTAACCTCAAAGTCTTCTGATAATTCAGCATTTGTATGAACCTCTTGAACATCATCAAGATCATCCATAAANTCCATAATGTTGAGAACTTTCTCCGACATTTCTTGATCCAGATTAATTGGAATCTCAGCTCTTAAACTCATTTCGGCATTAATATATTTGATATTTTTTTCCTTTAGAATATCAACAATTTTATTAAATTCATTAATGTCAGNAATAATTTCATAAAAATCTTCTTCTTCAGTAAAATCGTCCGCCCCAATTTCAATAATTAACTCGATCAAGTCTTCTTCTGAATAATCTTTACTTAACTGTATAACACCAATTTTTTTAAAAAGATANGCAACTGAACCGTCAGTACCAAGATTACCGCCAAACTTTGAAAATGCGTGTCGAACATCAGATACTGTTCTGTTTCTATTATCAGTCATTGTTTCAACAAGAATAGCAACACCTCCAGGACCATATCCTTCAAATATAATTTCTTCAAGTGTGCCTGTTTCACCAGTACCTGAACCTTTTTCGATTGCACGCTTAATGGTGTCTTTTGGCATATTTGCAGAGTTGGCTTTCTCAAGAGCAAGTCTTAGTCGTGGATTATCATTAGGATCGGGACCACCTTTTGCAGCCACNGTAATTTCACGAATTACTTTAGTCCAGATTTTACCTCTTGAAGCATCTTGTCTAGCTTTTCTGTGCTTAATGTTTGCCCATTTAGAATGACCAGCCATAAATTATTCTTCCTTGAAGGTGCTTACAATTTTTAATTCCTCAAGCTGATCTATATGAACTTTACTTGGGGCATCAGTTAAAAGACATGCTGCGCTTTGAGTTTTTGGAAATGCAATAACATCTCTAATATTTGTTGTGTCGGTAACCAACATTANAATTCTGTCTAATCCAAAGGCTATCCCTCCATGAGGAGGACAGCCTGATAAAAGTGCTTTCAATAANAATCCAAATTTATTTTCAGCATCTTCTGAGGAAATATTGAGTATATTAAATATAGTCTTTTGCATTTCATTATCAAATATTCTTAATGAACCCCCNCCAATTTCATATCCATTTAAAACAACGTCATAAGCATNAGCAGTAGAGTCTTCAGGATTTTCTTCTAGCTCTTTTGTTGTGCATTTTGGGAGAGTAAATGGATGATGAAGCGGAGTTAAGGANCCTTCCTTATTTCTTTCAAACATTGGAAAATCTACTATCCAGCATGGAGCCCATTTCTCTGTATATAAATTTANATCCTCTCCAAGTTTTTTAATTAAACTACTCATTGATAAGTTAACGACTGACTCTAAGCCAGCTCCAAAGAAAATTAGGTCATCAGTTTGAACATTCAAAGATTCNATTATGTTNGCAATTGTTTGCGGTTGTAAAAATTTAATTATTGGTGATTGAATACCATTTTCTAAATCATTTACATCATTTATCTTTATGTAAGCAAGTCCCTTAGCNCCAAGCTTAGTAACAAACTTAGTGTAATCATCAATTTGTCCTCTAGATAATAAATTACCATTAGGAACTTTTAAAGCCACCACTCTTGATCCTTTTTTTGTTGCTGGCTCTGAGAAAACCTTAAATTCTTCATTCTTTACTATTTCAGAAATATCTATCAGTTTAAGTGGTATTCTCAAGTCGGGCTTATCACATCCATAATCTCGCATAGCATCATGCCAATTAATAACTNTAAATTTTTCTAGCCTATCTCCACAAAATTCTTNAATTACTTCTTTAATCATTTTTTCACTGATCTTCATNATCTCATCTTGATTNATNAAAGATGCTTCAATGTCAATTTGAGTAAACTCAGGTTGTCTGTCAGCTCTTAAATCTTCATCTCTAAAACANCTTGCTATCTGATAATATTTATCTAAGCCTCCTATCATTAGAAGTTGTTTNAAAAGTTGTGGTGACTGAGGTAANGCATAAAAGCTTCCTGGTTGAACTCTGCTTGGCAAAATGTAATCTCTGGCGCCTTCTGGAGTTGCCTTTGTCAATATGGGTGTTTCAATTTCATTGAAATTATTTTTATCTAGATAATTTCTAATAAGCGAAGTAATTTTTGATCTAGTTATGATCCTNTGATTCATTTCAGGCCTTCTTAAATCTAAAACTCTATTTTTTAATCTGACATCTTCATTAACTTCTTGATATTCATCTATTGGAAATACAGGTGTAGTCGCTTTACTTAGGATGTTTAAATCCACGACATCAATCTCAATTTCACCTGTATACATATTTTTGTTAATTGTTCCCTTTAATCTTTCCCTAACGATACCTTTAATTTGAACTACAAATTCATTTCTAATTGACTCTGCTATCTTAAAAGAATCTTCATTATCAGGATTTATAACNGCCTGACATATACCTTTGATATCCCTTACGTCAAGAAAAATTACCCCTCCATGATCCCTTCTCCTATGGATCCAGCCACAAATTGTTACCTCTTCTTTAATATTTAAAGATGTTATTTCACCGCAATAATGAGATTTCATGATAATTCCCTATTTAATCCTTAATTTTATCTTGTTTAGTGCCTTTCTTGGAGTTTGTTTTAGAAGTTTCTTTAGATTTAGTATTATTTTGTGATTCATTTATTGATATATTCTTCTTATTACCAGTTTTAAAGTCTGTTTCATACCAGCCTCCACCCTTTAATCTAAAAGATGGAGCAGAAATTAACTTCTTAAGGTTTTTTGTATTACATTTTGGACAAACTTTTTTAGGTTTATCNNTAATTTTTTGAATTAGTTCAACATCGTATCCACAATTTGAACATTTATAATCATAAATCGGCATAAGTTCTCAAAAAAAGATAAAATTATAAACTATGTTGTTTTCAAAGCTACTAATACCTACTCTAAAAGATGCTCCTCAGGAAGCTGAGGTCGTTAGCCACAAATTAATGTTGCGTTCGGGAATGATTCGAAAAGTAGCATCTGGAATATATACNTGGCTTCCTTTAGGCTTGAGAGTTCTTAAAAAAATAGAAAATATTGTTCGAGAAGAAATGAATGCATCTGGAGCTCAGGAGGTATTTATGCCTATGGTNCAACCNAAAGAACTTTGGGAAGAAACNAAGAGATGGGACAAAATGGGTCCAGAGCTCTTAAGAATAAAAGATAGGCACGATAGAGATTTTTGTTTAGGTCCAACTCATGAGGAAGTAATTACAGACATAATAAGAGATAACGTAAAGAGCTATAAAGAACTTCCCTTAAATATCTATCAGATACAGACCAAATTTAGAGATGAAGTTAGNCCAAGATATGGAATTATGAGAGGAAGAGAATTNTTAATGAAAGATTCATAT
The DNA here is from genome assembly GCA_002721385.1 of Gammaproteobacteria bacterium. GTDB lineage: Bacteria > Pseudomonadota > Gammaproteobacteria > Magnimaribacterales > D2472 > SAR86A. The sequence goes on along the minus strand of PBKI01000002.1, from coordinate 67,297 downwards.
AGTTTTAATATTGATGAANAATCACTNCAAGAAACTTATCTTGCAATGAGAGACACATATAAAAAAGTGCTTGAAAGGATTGNTCTTGATTATAGAATTTCTTCNGCTGATTCTGGTGCNATCGGCGGAGACAGTTCAGAAGAATTTCACGTATTAGCTGAAAATGGTGAAGATACAATTGCAATAAGTGATGGCTCTGAATTTGCTATAAATACTGAACTTTTATTAAAAGAAAATGATGACATAACTTTACTTGAAGGANAGCCATCACCAGATGGCAAAGGAATTATTCAGATAAAAAAAGGTATAGAAGTAGGNCACATTTTTAAACTAGGCAAGCTTTATGCTGAATCGATGAAAGCTAGCGTCTTAAATTCTGAAGGAAAAGCATCAACTTTGTATATGGGTTGTTATGGAATTGGAGTATCAAGATTGGTTGCAGCAACAATTGAACAAAATTTTGATGAAAAAGGAATAATATGGCCACATGCTATCGCACCATTTGATATAAATATTATTTCAATAGGTCATGAAAAGAATGAAGATATTGCCGCAATAGCAATGAAATTGCATGATGACCTCTCGAAAATGGGTTATGAAGTCTTATTAGATGATAGAAAAGACGGTTATGGGACAAAAATAAAAGATTCTGAACTTATAGGAATTCCNTTAAATATTATTATTGGTAAAAAATATATTGAAAATAAAGAAATTGAGCTACTTTTAAGAAATGGTGACAGGTCTATAACCTCTGTCGATGATCTAGAAACTATATTTAACTATTTTAAGCACTCTTAGAATTAATAATTATTAACGTCTTTTTTACTATCTACTTTAAAATATTTTTGGATAATGAAAGATATTGCTATCGAGATAATACCCCATATCACCAGACTGTATGTCCATTCAGAGATAATTAANANATCGGTATTTTGTTGAATTTTTAAGATCAANCCTACAATGAAACTTGATATTCCAAGTGGTAAAAAAAATACTAAAGATCCTATAAAAATTTCAAAGATTACTAAGGTTACAGATATGATGAGCCANACATCAGGGTTTTCAATTAGCTCAATTATCATTGTTTTTTTCCTTTGAAATCGTACCCAATAATAATTCAAGTGAGCCGAGTGCTTTGGTTATATCCGATGGAACTACTAATGTTTTTGTTTGATCAGAAGATGCAAGCTCAGCCAGGCCNTCTACCTGCCTTTTCATAATTTCAAAGTTAACTGCTGGCTGACCATCATCTTTAATTGCTTTACCAACTACTCTTGTTTGTTCAGCATCAGCTTCTGCTTTTATCTTAATGGCATAAGCATCAGCATCAGCGGAAACCTTGACTGCTTCAGCTGTTTTTTTAGCCTCATATAGCTGAGCATCTGCATTAAGTTCAACACTTCTCTTTTGGCCTTCTGCAGTTGCAATTGTTGCTCTTCTTTCTCTCTCTGCATTAAGCTGTTGTCTTTGAGATTCTTTTGTTTGCTCATCAACTAGAACATCAAGAATTTCTGTTCTCGTAACCTCAACACCCCAAATCTCAGCNGCCTTTACAAGCCTATCTTTTATTTCGCTATTCATGGATTCTCTCGAAGACTGAAGGTCATCTAATTCTAATTGTCCCGCAGCTGACCTTATNATAGATATAGCTGTATTTTCTATTGCTAAATCTATATTTTTAATTCTGTAAACAGATTTAGATGCATCTAAAACTCTAAAAAAAACTGTTGATACCAATCCGACTTCAACATTATCTCTNGTGATTACCGATATTTGAAAACTTGGTAATTGTCTCTCTAAGATATCTACTTTATGTGCAACTTTATCTACAAAAGGAACAATTAAAGATAGTCCAGATTCTAATGTTTTCGTATATTTACCAAAACGCTCAATAACATAAACTTTTGATTGAGGGACTACTTTTACACCGAGAAAAACTAAAGCTGCTGATAAAGCTGCTAAAAGAATTAAAAANATATTAAATTCCATTTAAAAAAACTCCTTAATATTAAACATAAAAAAATNNTATGTNTAATTATAACACATTTTTATTTTATTAATTTTATAATGGTTGCGTTTGCGGTTCCACCACCTTCACAAATTGCTTGAAGCGCAAATTTTCCATCTCTCCTTTCAAGTTCATGTANCATAGTTGTCATTAGTTTTGCGCCAGTGGCTCCTAAAGGATGTCCAAGGGCCATTGCACCTCCGTTNACATTCAATCTAGACCTATCAGCTTTTAATTCTTCAGCCCATGCAAGTGGAACAGGAGCAAAAGCTTCATTAATTTCATATATATCCATATCAGAAATGGTTAAATTTGCAGACTCAAGAGCTTTAAATGATGCNGGTATAGGACCAGTTAGCATGAAAACTGGNTCGTCTCCAACAACTGCTATAGATACTATTTCAGCTCGTGGATTAGATTGAATCTTCTTAAGCCCAGCATCATTACAAACCATTACTGCAGCTGCTCCATCAGTTATTTGACTAGCATTACCTGCAGTGATTACTCCCCCCTCNCTGACAGTCTTCAATCCCGATAATTTGTCTAAACTAGCATCAAATCTAATTCCTTCATCTTTCATAACTAAATCTTTTATGCCCTCAGCATTTCTTCCTTCGACNGGCAATATTTCTCTGTCAAAGTATTTTGAATCTGTTGCATGAGCGGCTTTCTGATGACTCTCCAAAGCAAATCTATCCAAATCTTCTCGAGATAAATTCCATTTTTNAGCAACAAGNTCTGCACCTGTAAATTGAGAAAAGAAAACTCCAGGATATCTTTCTTTCATTCCCTCTGAATCAAANGGAAGGCCGTGTCCAGCATTATATCCATCAGTTACAGCTGCACCAATCGGNACCATAGACATAATTTCTACACCGCCACCNATAACTATNTCTTGAGTACCAGACATCACAGCTTGAATAGCAAAATGTATCGCTTGTTGCGAAGAACCACATTGTCTATCTACAGACGTACCNGGAACAGATTCAGGGTAAGAAGATGATAAAATTGAGTTTCTTGCAATATTACCTGACTGAGCTCCAACCTGATCTACGCAACCAAAAATAACATCATCTACNAGTGCAGGATCCATGTCTAACCTTGTTACAAGNTCATCTAAAACTTTAGCTCCTAAATCNGCTGGATGCCACAAACTAAGCCTGCCATCACGTTTGCCACCTGCAGTTCTTACTGCCTCTACAATATATGCTTTTTCTGTCATAAAAAATTCCTATCAATTAGATTAATAGGAATTATTGTAACAAAAAATTATTTGGATTTTGAAGATATNTAGGAGGAACGAATTTCTTTCAGAAGTTTGTTCTTGACTTTTGCATTCTCTTTAAGAAACAGACTTGCTTTTGTCTTACCTTGTCCAATGCTTTCGCCATCTAGCTTGTAAAAAGCTCCTGATTTATCAATTAATGCAAGTTTATTTCCAAAATCTAATATCTCGCCTTCTTGATTAATTCCTTGNCCATACATGATTTGAAATTCTGCCTGCTTAAAAGGAGGTGAAACTTTATTTTTAACAACTTTTACTCTTGTTTCATTTCCAACAACTTCATCGCCTTCTTTAACAGAACCTATTCTTCGAATATCTAGTCTTACAGATGAATAAAATTTTAGTGCATTACCTCCTGTAGTAGTTTCTGGACTTCCGAACATAACGCCAATTTTCATCCTAATTTGATTAATAAAAACTACTGTTGNNCCCGATCTTTGAATATTACCTGTTATTTTTCTTAATGCTTGTGACATTAATCTTGCTTGAAGTCCAACATGATGATCGCCCATTTCTCCTTCTATTTCTGCTCTAGGTACAAGTGCAGCAACAGAGTCAATGATCACTAAATCAACGCTTTTTGATTTCACCAGCATATCTGCAACCTCAAGAGCTTGTTCGCCAGTATCAGGTTGTGACAGCAGNAGCTCATCGACATTTACACCCAATTTCTCAGCATACTGAGGATCTAATGCGTGCTCAGCATCGATAAATGCACAAGTTCCNCCTTCTTTCTGACATTGAGCAATTATTTGAAGGGTTAATGTTGTCTTACCAGAAGATTCTGGACCATAGATCTCAGTTACTCGCCCTTTTGGTATCCCACCAATACCCAGAGCAATATCAAGCCCAAGAGAGCCTGTCGATATTGAAGGAATATCAAGATTTTCTCTGTCGCCCATTCTCATTACGGTTCCTTTACCNAAATGATTATCTATNTCGCTAATTGTGTCTTTNAGTGACTTTGATGTTGTNTCTTTTGATTTAGGCATAATTATCTCCTTACTGTATATTTATACAGTATAAATCATATTTTTATTTTTTTAAATACTTTTATGTATGTAATTTTAAATTTTAGTGGGTTAAAATCTATNACTCAAATTATGGCATACGTTGTAACAGAATCTTGCATTAAATGTAAATACACTGACTGTGTAGAAGTTTGTCCTGTAGATTGCTTTTACGAAGGTCCTGAGTTTCTTGTTATTCATCCTGANGAATGCATTGACTGCGGTCTATGTGANCCGGAGTGTCCAATAGATGCTATTTTTTCAGATGATGAATTGCCAGAAAATCAAATCGACTTTATTGAAATTAATGCAAAATTAGCTGATGTTTATGAAAACATAACAGAAGCTAAAGATGCACTTCCAGATGCTGAAACTTATAAAGATATTCAAGAAAAATCACATTTTCTTAATATAGGTTTTGAANAAGAGGATGCGCCNTCTAGAGATAATAAATGTAATAATATNTTTCTTTATGATAATGGTGAAATAGTTCTTAATAANTCNAAATTTAGAATAGATGAGCTATCAACTGTAGAAAACCTGATTTTTGAGAATACTCTTCTAGATAATCTTGATAGAAACNAAATAGTTAACCTTGATGTTGAAGGTAAGGCTTATCACGAATGGGCGATGAAAATCATGGAATTTCTTCAAAAAAATAAGTTCTCAAATGTTCAAATTAGAACTTTAAAAAAGTAAATTTATNCCTGCCATAAAAATCAAACCTGAAAAAAAACTCATTAATTGATAGTTATATTTTTCAACTAGATCTGNAATAATTTTTGGCATAANAAATAATGACAAAAAACATCCAATACTNAAAGGAAAAATTATTGAAAAATTAAATTCAGCAACAGCNCCCCAAATTAATTCATATGCTCCAAAAGTTAATAAAATAGCGCTCCCAGATATTCCAGGTATCATAAAAAATGTAAAAGCTATTGCTCCAATAAGAATAAGTGAAATAAAGCTTTGATGAGTTGTGATTTGAGGAATTTGATTAATTAAAAATCCAGTTGATAAGCCTAAAAGAANGAATANTACTAATTTTATATTCTTAAAATTAAAACTTNTTACGATAAATATACTAATTAAAAGCATTGATAAAGACAAAAATATTTCAAATATAAAAGTAAAATTTACTAATAAATACATTACTAGCTTTGAAGAAAAAATAGCGCCTAATATCATTGAAAATATCAACAAGCCCATTAGATCCAGACTAAATGTTTTGTAAATATAGTTAAAATTTAATGAAATATTAGNGNGTCTTAATAATGATAAAACTCTTATTATTCTTTCATANATTCCNNATGCAACTGCGATNGTAGATCCTGATATTCCNGGTAAAGTTTCAGCAATTCCAATAAAAAATCCTGAAATTAAAAATCTTAACCTATCGTTCATATATCTTTACCATCATCAGATTTACCTGGAAGCATTGGAACGAAAGAAACATTATCAAAANTATCTTCTTGACATTCNCTCCCNNTAATTTTTTTATAAACTTTTAATACTTGNGTATTTCCACCAACCGGAATAACTAATTTAGCATCATCTTTTAATATTGAAACTAAATCAGATGGATAAGATCTGGGAGCGGCTGCACATAAAATTCCATCATAAATATTTGAATTATCCCAATCAATATATCCATCACCATAAACAACTTTAACGTTGTGTATTTTTAGTTCTGCTAAGTTCTCTCTTGATTTTTGAACCAAAGGTTTAATTCTCTCAATTGCATCTATCTTTTTACAAAAAAAAGATAACACAGCAGATTGATAACCACATCCTGAACCAATCTCTAGAACCTTATCAAAAATTTTTCCTCTTGATGTTGTATGTGATATTAAAAGTTCAGTCATTCGTGCAACAATATAAGGCTGTGAAATTGTTTGTTGATATCCAATTGTGAGAGATCTATTTTCATAAGCTCTTGATCTTAATGCTTCATCAAGAAAAATATGGCGCGGAACTTGAGAAATTGCATCAAGAACCCTGAAGTCCTTTATGCCAAGCTCTAATAGTTTCTCAATCATTTCCTCTCTTACTCTTCTAAGAGCAAACCCTGAATTATTCATTTAATAANAGAGATAAGTNATTAATAAAACTTTTAGAATTAAGTGAATAATCCAAAATTGAAACAGAAACATAACCATTTATCAAAGCTTGCGCATCAGTTTCATATTCTTCTTGTATTGGAGCTCCAGAATANTTATATCGATACTTCTTATAATCGTGATCATTTTCATCAACTAAAATCGGTTTTTGTGGCTCTGCTCTTCTTGAAACNGCAGTACCTTTAATTCCAATAAAATCTTTTTCATGAATATCTGGAAAATTAATATTTATTACTTTACCCTGAAATTTTTCTCTACTTTGGACTATTTTTTCAATGATTTCGATTGACTTAACCGAAATAAAATCAATGTCTTTAGCATCATAAGATGCAACTGATATCGCAATTGGGGGGTACTTTAAGTTTCTTCCTCCAAGAGCAGCACCAACTGTTCCAGAATAAAGAACGTCGTTACCAATATTTGCNCCATGATTGATACCAGAGATTACAATATCAAATTCAAAATCAACAATNCTCAATAATCCAAGATATGNGCAATCAGCAGGAGTACCATGAACAGCATAAATTTTTTCAGAAACCTTTTCGACAACTATTTCATTTAAATAAGATATTGCTGCGCTCATCCCACTGCAGTTTTCTTTAGGTGCAATTATCCAAACATCGTGATCTTTTGCTAAATGTTTATGTAAATTTTGTATATTTTCAGCATTATAGCCATCGTCATTGGTNAGAAGTATTTTCATGATATTTTTTTTAAGTTTACTAAGCTTTGCACAGCAATGGCCTTATTATTTNCAATAATTCCTATTTTTTCAGATGTGGTTGCTTTTAGACCAATTTTATCTGAAGNNATGTTCAATATATTTGATAAATTTGCAATTATTGATTCTCTATGAGGNTTAATTTTTGGTGATTCGCATATTATGGTTGCATCTAAATTATATATTTCAAATTTTTTATCTTTGATGGACTTAATGCAAAAATCAATAATTTTTTTGCTATCTAGATCTTTNTTTGATATNTCTTGATCTGAGAAATATTTNCCAATATCACCAAGTCCAGCTGCTCCTAAAATTGAATCAGCTATTGAATGAAGAAGAANATCACCATCAGAATGAGCAATAATTCTAAATTCACATTCTATGTTATAACCTCCCAAGGTTATACCAGAGCCNCTTTCATATCTATGAAGATCGAATCCAATTCCAGCTCTTGTTATGAACTTATCTAAAAGAGAGATATCACTTTTATCAGTAATTTTTATATTAGATCTTTTGCCAATAACTCTAGAAGAAAATAAATTTGCTCTTTCAATTGCAAAAGATTCATCAGGGACATGTATATTATTTTTTACACAATCATCTATTGCATNTTTCAATTCTTTTCCTCTGCATATTTGTGGAGTTTGAACTAAAAAGTAGTCATCTTTATCAATTGTCTTTTCTTTGTTGCCCTTAATTTTTATTGAATCATATATAGGTAAATAAAAATATGAGCAATACGACTTGCTCTTTAAAATTTCACTATAAAGATTTTTNATATCCTGATCATTGATATTTGGTCTAGCAGCATCATGAGTAATTACATATTCAAAATCATTTAAATCAACTGAGTTAAGAGCATTCAATATTGAAAAGTGTCTTTCTTTTCCACCAATGACATATTCAATCTTGCTTGAATGAAAGAAGTTTTGTAGTTTTATGTGTTCATCATTATCAGAAATTACAACAATTANTTTTTTTANNTAAACTGAATTAATAAATGGNTCTAATGCCCTCTCCAGAACAGTTTTATTATTTAATAAGTGGTATTGTTTAGGTAATTCAGATTCAAATCTCTTGCCTGAACCAGCCGCTGCAACAATTGCTAATAAACTATTCTCTTTCATCATCNTCATCTTTTTTATTATCAAAAATAATAAACTCTTCGTTTGGATATGTTAAATTNAAGTTTTCTCTTGCAAAATTTTCCACGTGCTCATTTGAATCTTTTGCGTTTTTAATTTCAAACTCTAAAATCACATTCTGTTCTTTTAGTGCTTGATTTTTTTGAAATTGAATTTTATTTTCAGCTTTGAGTTTATTTTTGGAATTATAATTCTTGTCTCCAAAAATAATACTCTTAAGCAAAAATAAACTAATTAGAATTAAGACTGTAACGATAGAGTAATAAAATCTTTTCATCCAATAAACGGAATATCTTTATTTTCTTCCTCAATCCATAATAGTCTATTGTATTTTGCAACTCTATCAGATCTTGAAGGAGCTCCAGTTTTGATTTGACCAACACCCAATCCAACAGCNAAATCAGCTATTGTTGTATCTTCTGTTTCTCCTGATCTATGAGAAATAATTGACCTATAATTATTGTCATTAGCACATGCTATAGTTTTAATTGTTTCAGAAATAGATCCCACTTGATTAAATTTTATAAGAACTGCATTACCTAAATTCTCTTTAATTCCATTTTTAAGAATTTTTTGATTTGTGACAAATAAATCGTCTCCAACTAACTGACATTTTTTTCCNATTTTTTGCGTTAATAACTTCCATCCCTCAGTATCATTTTCATCCATACCATCCTCAATGGAAATAATAGGATATTTATTAACTAAATCTTCCAAATAATCGACTAATTCACTCGACGTTAAATTTTTACTNTCGCCTTTTAATAAATATGAATTATTTGAATAAAATTCACTNGCAGCACAATCAAGAGATAAATTAATNTCTTTGCCTGGTTCNAAATTTGAATCAATAATNGAGTTTATTATCAACTTAATTGCTTCTTCATTCGATTCAAGATTTGGAGCAAAACCCCCTTCGTCACCTACCGCAGTTGAATGAGATGATTTTTGTAAAATATTTTTTAAATTGGAGTATATTTCTGTTGACCATCTCATTGCTTCTGAAAAACTTGATGCTCCACTTGGAATTATCATAAATTCTTGAATATCAATGTTATTGTTTGCATGCTCTCCTCCATTNAGAATATTTAACATAGGAAGAGGTAAAGATTGATTGACAGAGTTACCTGAAATATTGGTATACAAATCTGAAAAATGATCATGTAAGCTTTTTTTATTAATGCTTGCTCCAGCATTTGATACAGCCAATGATATGGCTAAGATTGAATTAGCCCCGTATTTAGATTTATCAGCAGTTCCATCAAAATTAATTAGTATGTTATCAATTTCTTCCTGATGAACTGGATTTTTTCCAACAATTAAAGGTCCTAAAATATCATTAATATTTTTTACTGCATTGAGGACACCTTTACCTTGGTATTTATTACCACCATCTCTCATTTCCAGTGCTTCCTTTGATCCTGTTGATGCTCCGCTTGGGACTATGCCAATTCCGCAAAGACCATTTTCCAATAATACTTTACAAGAGATAGTCGGAACTCCCCTTGAATCAAAAACTTGGATTGCTTTTGTTTCAACTATTTTATTCATTTTTATCTAGGAGATGCTTAAGTCAACCTGTTGTTTAACAAAGTTGTCTAAATCTTTTATTTGTTTTAAAAAATCATGAAGTACTGATAATGGTAATGCGCATGGCCCGTCACATTTTGCATCATTTGGGTTAGGATGTGCTTCTAAAAAAAGTCCTGCTATTGATTGAGATATTCCAGCTTTAGCTAAACTTAATACATATTCTCTTCTACCATCTGTAGAGCTACCAAGTCCACCAGGTAATTGTAAAGAATGTGTCACATCAAAAATAACTGGCTTGGATAATTTTTTTAGAATTTGAAAATTGATAGTATCAACCACCAAATTATTATATCCATAGGAGTTGCCTCTCTCACATAAAGTAATATTTGAGTTCCCAGCAGCCGAACATTTTTCTACAATATTTTTCATTTCTGGAGCTGACAAGAATTGAGGCTTTTTAAACTGAATGATTGAACTAGTTTTTGCTGCAGCAGATACTAGATCTGTCTGGCGGGCTAAAAAAGCTGGTATTTGAATAACTTCACATACCTCACTGACTGGTATAGCTTGAGATGGTTCATGTATGTCGCTAATTACTGGTACATCAAACTCTTTTGATACCTCTTGAAGGATCTTTAATCCCTCATCCATTCCAGGCCCCCTAAAAGAATTTATAGAACTTCTGTTTGCTTTATCAAAAGATGCCTTAAAAATATAATTGATATTTAATTTAGTTGTTGCATCTTTAAATTTTTCGGCAACTTGCATGACCAGGTCTCTTGATTCAATTACGTTCATACCCCCCATCAAAGTGATCGGCTGATCGTTATCGATATTGAATTCTCTAAGTTTCATAATTATTTTATTTTGATATTGTACTTTTAATATAACTATTAAATATTGGATGTCCATCTCTTGGATTAGATGTAAACTCCGGATGAAATTGACATGCTAAAAACCATTTATGTTTTGGAATCTCAATCATTTCTACTAGCTTACCATCAATAGATGTTCCAACAACCTCAAGTCCCTTTTCTTTCATCAAGTTTTTATAATTTGGGTTTACTTCATATCTGTGTCTGTGCCTTTCAATGATTTCATCTTTTTTATACATTTTGTGTGATTTAGAATCTTTTTTTAATTTACAAAGTTGACCTCCTAATCTCATAGTTCCACCAAGATCAGAATTTTTATTTCTTTGCTCTTTTTTACCAGAAATATCACTCCACTCAGTTATTAGGCCTATCACTGGATCAATTGTATTAATATCAAACTCTGTACTGTTTGCTTTTTTTAGATTACAAACATTTCTAGCATATTCAATTATGGCAATTTGCATTCCTAAGCATATACCTAAATATGGGATATTATTTTCTCGTGCATGTTTACATGCAATTATCATTCCTTCAATTCCGCGCTCCCCAAAACCACCAGGAATTAAAACGGCATCAGCATTCTTTAAAGTCTTTTTAACATTCTTAACAGTAACATCCTCAGCCTCAACAAAATTGATGTTAACTTTTGCTTTATTTTGAATTCCAGCGTGTTCTAGAGCTTCATTAATTGATTTGTAAGAATCTTTGAGTTCGGTATATTTTCCAACAAAAGATACATTTACTTCTTTCTCAGGCATTAATTTTGCTCTTACAACCCTNTTCCAATCATTTAAGCTAGGTTTTATTGTTTTTAAATNAAGTTTTCTTAAAATTGCCTCATCAACTTTCTGCTTATTCAATAAAATAGGTATTGAGTANACGGTATCNACATCATGCATTGANATGACACTATCATTNGGAACAGAACAAAAAAGAGCAATTTTTTTCTTTTCCTCATTTGGTAACTCTTGCTCAGATCTGCATATTAAGACATCAGGGCTAATACCAAGTGATCTAAGCTCTTTTACGGAATGCTGAGTTGGCTTAGTTTTAAGCTCTCCAGAAGCATTTATAAAGGGAACAAGCGTTAAATGAACAAATGCCCACGAAGAAGGTGATAATTCAAGTGCCATCTGTCTTAAAGCCTCTACAAAAGGTTGGCTTTCAATATCTCCTACCGTCCCGCCGACCTCTACAATAGCAATGTCTTTTTTCTGTCCACCTTCTTTAATTCTTTTTTTTATTTCATTCGTTATGTGAGGTATTACCTGAACTGTCCCACCTAAATAGTTTCCTTTTCTTTCATTTCTTATAACAGTTTCATAAACCTTGCCTGCTGTNAAATTATTTTTTCTAGAAGCTTGAAATCTAACAAATCTCTCATAATGNCCTAAATCTAGATCAGTTTCGGTGCCNTCATTTGTCACAAANACTTCACCATGCTGAAAAGGNCTCATTGTACCTGGATCTACATTTATATAAGGATCAACTTTAATTAGTGATACTGACAAACCTCTTGATTCTAANAAAGCACCAATTGAAGCTGCAGCAATNCCTTTTCCAAGTGAGGAAACTACACCACCGGTAATGAAAATGTATTTAGTGTTTGCCATCATTTATATAGGTCATGATGGGTATTAAGAATAACAGATTAATTANAGCTTTTATATATTTTTTTTACTCTCGATTTAATGCTCGTCATGAAAAAATATGTAACTAACTTATTAGTTTTTGATATTTCTGATATATGAAATTTAGGAGAAAAGAATTCACACCAATCACCACTTTTACAATTTGGAATATTTGTAACATCTATTGTGGTTAGATCCATGCTTACTTTTCCAAATACTTGTGCCTCACTTCCATTTATCATTACAGATGTNCCATCTTTNATATTGACAGGTAAACCATCTGCATAACCCAAATAAACTGAAGCTATTCTCATATCATANTCTGCGACTGCTCTACCGTCATAACCTACCNTTTCNCCTTTTTGAATCGNCCTAANATTAATTATTGGAGATCTTAACGTCATTGCTGTTTCTAATCTTTTATCATGCAANTAACCTCCATATATACCTATACCGCATCTTACCCAATCATATGTATATTCTGGATAATTCATAATACAGCCTGTGTTTGCTATACTTTTTTTGACTTTTGGNTTCATCTTTTTTGACAAGGCATCAAATANTTTAAATTGTTTGGCATTAGATGAGCTGGTCTTNTCATTAGAGGATGCGAGGTGACTCATTAATACAAACTCTTTATNAAAAAGATATCTATCGTATATNTCTTCAAACTCACTAATTTCAAAACCAAGTCTATTCATTCCAGTATTAACTTTGAACCAAATATTTGAAAATATTTTGAGATCTTTGATCATATTAAACTGATCCATATTATGAACGACTATGTCAAAATTTTTATCCNTTGCAATTTTTAAATCTTCATGCGAATAAACTCCTTGCATCAGAAGAATCTTTTTTTTGGAAATGTCTCTAATTTTTATNGCTTCATCAATCCTAACAACACCATANCCATCTGAAATATCATCAATNTCACTAATAATTGAGCTCAGAAAATGCCCATAAGCATCAGATTTTATAACTGANAGAAATTTTGAAGTATTTAAAATTTTATTCTTAATAAAAAGAATATTTCTTCTTAAAACATTTGCATCAACAACTAGTTCGGAATTTATCGATGTCATTCGAATGATTCATAAAAACCGTCATTAGAAAAATTTTCAAATCTTGTAAATTCTTTTAAGAATGTTAGATTAACAGTACCTATTGGTCCATTTCTTTGTTTGCCAATTATGATCTCAGCTTTGTTACCCTGTTCTGAATCCTCATTATAAACCTCGTCTCTGTATATAAATAAAATTACATCTGCATCTTGTTCTATTGCTCCAGANTCACGAAGGTCAGCCATAATCGGTCTTTTATTNGGTCTCTGTTCCACTGCTCTGTTAAGTTGCGAGAGAGCAATTACTGGAACATTGAGTTCTTTTGCTANTGATTTTAATGATCTTGATATTTCTGATATCTGATTAACCCTATTTTCAGTTGACATTGGAAGCTGCATAAGTTGCAAGTAATCTACNACTATNAGTGACAACCCATCTTTTTCTGTTCTTGCAAGTCTCCTAGCTTTNGCTCTTAATTCCATTGGAGACAAAATCGAACTATCATCTATCCATAAAGGTAANTTTTTCAATTTCTCACTTTGTTCTAGTAGCACTCTAAGCTCATCATCTTTTAACATTCCTGATCTTACATTTTGCTGATTNAGTTTAGTCATTCCTGATAAAAGTCTTGTAGTTAANGATTCTCCAGGCATCTCTAAGCTGAAAATTAAAACTGAGCCGTTTGAGTCATCGTCAAGCAAAACATTTTCAGCTATATTCATGGCAAAAGAAGTTTTACCCATACTTGGTCTTCCCGCTACAACAACCAGGTCACCCTTTTGNAGACCTTGAAGTTTGTTATCTAAATCTTTAAANCCTGAAGATGANCCTATCAATCCACCTGATTTATTTGAGAGCTCATGAAGTCTGTCTATCGTTGATGGAATTAATTCACGCATTGATTGCAAGTTTTGATCATTTTGATTTGTTTCATCNTTAAGNGCAAAAATCATGCTTTCGGCTTTGTCTAAAAGAGATGCGCCATCTTGACCTTGAGGGTTAGAAATTAATTCAGATATTTCAGAGTTAGCTTTCATAAGCTTTCTGGTNATCGACCTCTGTCGAATAATTTCTGCATAGGCTTCTAAATTTGCAGCTGAAGGAGTGGAAGTTGCCANCTCAATNAGATAATCCTTACCACCAACTTTATTTAGAGAGTTTTTATTGTCAAGTTTTTCTGATACTGTGAGGGGATCTAACGGCTTATTCTCCTCAATAAGCTCTGACATAGATTGGAAAATAATTTGATGGTCCTTGCCATCAAAATCATTNTCTTTAATTACTTGGATTACTGTATCNAATCTGTGTGTCTCTAACATTAGACCGCCCAATACAGCTCTTTCAGCTTCTCTNGCTTGTTGGTTTTGATTAAGATTTACTTCTGACATCGAATTATGATTTTTACATCATATCTAGAAATATACAACTACTCAGGAGATACTTTTACAATAACCTCGACACTNACTTCAGGGTGAACGCTAATTGATATATTATGTTCACCAATTTCTTTGATAGGGCCATCGGGTAATTGCACTTCACTTTTATCGATTTGCACATTTATTGCGGAAAATGATTCTGAAATTTCTCTAGTTCCAACAGATCCATATAATGCACCTTCTTCAGTAACAGGAACAAATATTTCACACTGACAACCTTCTAAGTCCTTTGATCTTGCCTTAGCTTGAGTTAATAGATCAGCTGACATCGCAGCAAGNTCATCTTTCTTTAATTCTACATCNGCAATGTTTTTGTCACTTGCAAATGCTGCTTTCTTTTGAGGTATTAAAAAATTTCGAGCATAGCCNCTGTTAACTTCAACNATGTCNCCAATTTCACCTAGTCTTTGTATTTTATCTAATANTATAATTTTCATACTACTTATGCATATCCGTATATGGTATCAAAGCTAAAAACCTAGCAATTTTTATGTTCCTTGTAAGCTTTCTTTGGTTTGCCGCAGATACACCTGTTACCCTTGCAGGTATTATTTTACCTGTTTCTGTAACAAACTGTTTGAGGAGATTTACACTTTTGTAATCAAAACTCTTTGGTAATTCATATTTACTCATTNCTATCTTCTTCCTTTGTATTTTCTTGATTTTCTTNGTTNTCTATGACTTTNGATTCAGCATCTTCAGGTTNAGGTTTTACACTCTCATCAGTNTGAACAGATTCTTTTNCGGTTTCNTGTTTTTTGATGTCTTTTGNTGCTTTTTCGACNAATTNATNATCTGCATTATCATCATGATCTTTTTTATTTTTTGAATCNACAAGCANTTGAGAATCTTCTCCAAGNTGATTTTTAACAACAANAAAAAGGTGTCTAATAATTGATTCGTTATATTTAATTTTATTTTCAATATCAATTAGACTTGTGGGNTCACCCTCTAAGTTAAAAATTAAATAGTGNCCTTTATTGTGATTATTTATAGAATATGCGAGTTGACGTCTCCCAACATCTTCACATTTTAATGAATTAAAATTATTATCCTTTAGCAGCTTTNTAAAGTCTGCTNTGAAAGATTCAACCTTTGAAGAAAGGTTAGGATTNAGAATTATAACTGCTTCGTATTTTTTCATATATCTCCTTTTGGATAAAGATTTTNACTTTAAAGCATCAAGTAAAAACCAAGGAAAATGCATTCTAATGCAAATATTTTTTATTATCAATACTCGCTTTTTACAATCTTCAGAAGCTTTGCAAAAAATCCTTGATTCTGCTCAGACAGCATCTCATTATTCATTTGCTTGAAGCNATGTTCTATTAGNCCAATTGAAGTTGAGTATATAGGATTTTGTAAAATTGTTTCCATGCCATTAAATTTAGAGGGAATGCCAAGCCTAACAGAGGTTTGAAAAATAGATTCAGCTAATTCTACAACTCCTTCCATTTTAGATGTACCTCCAGTGAATACTATTCCAGCAGATATATTTTCCTCAAACCCATTTCTAGTGATTTCGGCTTTAACTAAATCAAAAAGTTCAGAATATCTTGGTTGTATGATATCTGCTAATGCGCTTCTTGATAGCTCTCTTGGTGGCCTTCCNCCCACACCAAGAACTTCAACAGTCTCATCCTCTTTAGTAAACTCAGTTACAGCACAACCGTGTTTTTGTTTAATATCTTCTGCTTGAGGAGTTGGGGTTCTCAGCGCCTGAGCTATATCACTTGTTACTTGATCACCAGCTATTGGAATAACTCCAGTAAATACAATTGAGCCAGAATTAAAGATCGCGATATCTGTTGTTCCTCCNCCAATATCAACCAAACAAACACCTAAATCTTTCTCGTCGTCGGATAGTATGGAGTGAGAGCTAGCNAGTTGNTCAAGTACAAATCCATCTACTGAAAGTCCACAATTTTTTATACATTTCTCAATATTNTTTATTGCGCTACTTGCACATGTAACCAAGTGTACTTTTGCTTCTAATCTCACACCTGACATGCCGAGNGGATCCAANCTTACTTCTTGGTCATCTATTACAAATGATTGAGGTAAAACATGAAGTACACGCTGATCAGAAGGTATAGATACTGCTTGTGCTGATTCTATTACTCTATCTATATCGAGAGCAGAAACTTCNTTATCTTTGATTCCAACAGCACCTTGAGAATTAAGGCTTTTAATATGATTACCAGCAATACCTACATAAACTGATTTAATCTTCTCCTCAATCATCGACTGAGCTTGTTCAACTGCTTTGCTTATAGCATCAGTAGTAGCATCAATATTAACCACAACACCTTTTTTGAGACCGCTGGAAGGGTATGCTCCAAGAGCAACGATTTCTAGACTATTTTTTTCATTATATTTTCCAACGATGCAAACTACTTTAGAGGTTCCTATATCTAAACCAACAACCATATTAGAATTTTTAGTGCTATTCGCCATATTTTAAAGCAACTCCATCTTTATATCTCATATCTATGATACTAGGTATTTTTGAATTCGCTAACAAATAATTTAAAGTATCTTTGAGGTTAATAAATTTTTCTTTTGAGAATTCCTTCCCAAGTCTTATCAAAATATTTTTATAGTATAAGTCCCANCCAGTAGCATGATTATACTTTATATAATTTATCTCAAGCTTTGATCCAACGATTAAATCAAAATGGTTAATAATAATTAAGATATTTTCAACATCTCTTATTGGTCCGCTGACCATTATAAAATTTTTAGATGATTGATCGTACTTAAATTTAATCAAGCTACTGTCATAAAAAAAATCTTCNTTAAGGGCAAAAAGAGGTTCTCTGTTAACTATATTTATANTAATATTTTTTTTAAATGGTTTATAAGCGATCGAATAACTNTTAATCCAATCTTGGTTTGAGATAATTTTCTCGATACTTTTTTTTGANCCAGCATTTATTAGTTTTGGCAATAGTTGTTCTTGGGACTTAAGCTTAAAACCAGATTCAAAAGTAAGGTTTATTTTGTATTCAGCCTGAACAGTATATGAACTAACAAAAAAAATTAATNCAAATATTAATCTACATCGATGCATAAATAATCTTATTTACAATTTCATTATAAGAAAGGTTTACATATGAGCCTGATTTAGGAACACAGCTATGAGTTGTCATGCCTGGAACAGTATTCACCTCAATTACATAAAAATCCCCATCTTTTGACTGNAGAAAATCTACTCTTCCCCAACCCTTACAATTTAATGTATGAAATGCATTTAAAGCCAATGATTTTATTTCTATTAAATTAGTTTTTGAAAGATCTGCTTTTTTTAGTATTGTTTGGTTAGATATATATTTAGCCTCGTAGTCATAAAATTCATTTTGAGTAATTATTTCAATAGGTGGATAACATTTATTATCTACAANAGTAACAGTGAATTCTCTTCCCTCTATATATTCTTCAAATATAAAAGCTCTATTAGGATTAGAGCAAGAAAGATAATATTTTTTAAAGTCTANATTTTTATCTACTTTAAAAATATCAATGCTTGAGCCATCCTCTAAGGGTTTCAAAAAAATTGAATCAAANGGNTTAAAAATATCAAATGCTTTATGTCTTATTCCAAGATCAAGGTCAAAATTTGATAAATTTTCAATCTCAATCCAATTTGGCGTATTTATGTTATTTTTTTTTTAAAATATTTTTAGTTATTTTTTTATTNCATGAATTTCTACATCCATCAGCACTTGATCCCGTATATTTTATCTTTAAATCATTTAAATTCTTTTGAAGTATCCCGCTTTCACCCTCAAATCCATGAAGTGCAATAAAGACAAAATCAAAATTTTTTAATAAATTTAAACTACTTAGATCNTTATAATCAATTAGAGAAGTTGAAAACCCCAATTCNATGAGAGCTTTACTAACTCCCTCTCCGCTTTGCAAAGATATATCTCTTTCAGACGAAGAGCCACCATATAAAACAGCAATATTATTTAAGTTTTCCATTCATCTAAAATTGATTCACAAATTTTTGAAATACTTCCAGCACCTTGAGTGACCAATATATCAAATTTATCCTTATTGATTTTTATGTAATCTTGAATTTCAGTTTTGCTTTTCATATAAACAACTTTATTTTTTTTGAATTTCTCAATTTTACTTACTATGGCTTCTGATGNAATTCCATCAATTGGCTCTTCACTAGCAGAGTAAATATCAATAAGTATTANATANTCAATGTCTTTCAAGACCTCAACAAAATTTTCAAAAAGTTGATGAGTTCTTGTATACCTGTGAGGTTGAAAAATCATACATAACTTTTTTCCAGGATATTCTTCTTTNATTGCATTTATATTTGCATTAATTTCAATTGGGTGATGTCCATAATCGTCAATGAGTGTTAAATCTTTTGAATCAATAATAATATTATGTTTCTCATACCTTCGACCTACTCCTGTAAAACTTTCCAATGCCTCCCTNATTGCATCAACAGAAATTTGTTCCTCNAAAGCAACTGAGATAGAAGCAGCAGCATTATATACATTATGTTTTCCAGGCAAATTAATTAAAAATTTATGAGAAGTTTGTTTGTTTTTGTCAAAAATCTCAAAACTTTGAGTGCCATTTTTTGGATATATATTGCAAATCNTATAATCAGATCTATCTGATTCTCCAAAAGTAATTTTTTTTCTAAAAACTTTCTTAGATACTTTTAAGGCATCATTATCATCTCCATTAATCACCATATACCCCCAAAACGGTATATTTTCTAAAAAGGTTGCAAATGAATCTAATAAATTTTCAAANATATTATTGTAATGAACCAAATGATCGTCATCTACGTTTGTTATTACTGCTACATCTGGTTGAAGATGAATAAATGTTCCATCNCTCTCATCTGCTTCTACTACTATGTNCTTCCCATTACCTAATCCNGAATTTTCATCATTACTAAGAACTTTGCCGCCAATCACATATGTAGGACTTAGTTCTGCAACACTAAAAATTTTTGCAATCATGCTTGTTGTCGTTGTCTTACCATGACTACCAGCAACAGCAATGCTATCGTATCCGATCATAATACTTCCGAGCATTTCTGCTCTGGGAATGATTGTTATACCGATTTCCTTAGCTTTTAAAATTTCAGGGTTATCTTTTGAAATTGCTGACGAAATTACAACCAAATCACTACCTATTACATTTGAGCTTGCATGANTTTTATAAACAGTANCGCCATCATTCTCAAGCTTTTTTAAATCATCTGAAAAATTTATATCTGAACCAGAAATAATATAACCCTTTTTGAGAAGAACCTTTGCTATACCAATCATCCCAGCGCCGCCAATACCAATAAAATGAATGTTTTTAACTTTTTCGAATTTTTTCATTTTTTATTTAAGAAATCGTGAACTGAATTNNCAATAATCTTAGTTGCATTAATATGATCATTATTAACATTATTTTTCCAATTCTGATAAATCTTTGATTCTATAATATTTTCAATTTTTTGCTGAAGTGTTTCTAAAGGTTCNTTTTGTTGGTGAATAATGCCAATTTTTGAGTTCAATATTATCTTTGAATTCTCATATTGATGATTATCAATTGCATTGGGAAGAGGTATTATGAGCATTCCTCTTTTCATTGACGTAATTTCTGCCAAGCTCAGNGCTCCNCCACGAGTAATGACAAAATCTGACCATGATATATTTTCTTCTGGATTTGAATAAAAATCNTTTACCTCAAAAGAAAAATTACAATCTTGATAAAGTTTCTTAACTTTATCTGAGTTATTTTTACCACATTGATGAATAACATTNATGTTATGAAAATTCTTTANAACAATTGGTATGTTTTCATTTATATATTCNGCACCCTGACTTCCGCCTGTAATGTAAATATTTACTGGACTATCAGGTATTTGCTGNGATTTATTATCTGCTATAAATGAAGTTCTAATAGGATTTCCACTTAATATTGCATTTTCTAGACCTCTTATTGGCATACCCATAAAACTAATTTTTGATATCTTATGTAAAATCTTGTTAGCCGAACCNAGAACAGCATTTTGTTCGTGAATAAATAATGGTTTTTTTTTAATACGAGTAGCAATACCTGCCGGAACTGTAATAAACCCNCCAAAGCCAATCATTGCATCTATTTTTTCTTCTTTTATTATTTTTAGTATTCTAAAAATATTTAAAATTACTTGAAATAATACTTTAACTTTCAAGTGTATATTTTTTCCTCTAAAACCATCCATNGGGATTATGAAATACGATGAATTCAATTTACTAAAAGCTTTTTTTTCAACATGAGAACCAATACCAACTACTACTACATTATGACCCATAGTTATTAAATCTTTTGAGACCGCAGCAGCAGGAAAAACGTGACCACCAGTTTTAGCAGCTACAATTAAAAAATTCATTATTTAAAGATTTTTATTTTCATTATTAATTCTTAATACAATTCCTATNAAAGATAACATTATAATGATACTNGTGCCTCCATAGCTTATAAAGGGAAGTGTTAAGCCTTTCGTAGGTACTAANCCAATATTTACCGCAATGTTAAAAATAGTNTGAATTGTTATTAATAAAAATATTCCAAATGTTACATATCCCTGAAAAAGTCTTTCTTTTTTGAAAGACTCAAAAGTTACTGAAATTATTCCAAAGAATAAAATTAAAAATAAAAAAATTAAAAACAATCCGCCTAATAATCCTAGTTCTTCGACCAAGATTGCAAAGATAAAATCTGTATGTGCTTCAGGAAGATAAAAACTCTTNTGTATNCTATTGCCAAGACCAACACCAAGCCAGCCTCCCTGACCAATACTTATTAATGAATTTGATAACTGCCATCCAGCATTCAATACNACTTCTGNTGCAAAGGGATCTGTGAATGCAAAAACTCTTGCAAGTCTCATTGGTGATGATGAAATTGCAAGATATCCAAGAAGTCCTATTAATATCATTAATAAAATTATTTGAAAAAAAGAAATTCCCGCATAAAAAAGTATCCCTACAACCAAAATACATATTATCGCAGTTGAACCTAAATCAGGTTGACCCATAATAAGAGTGGAAATTAAAAATAATAAAAAAAGAGGTTTTAAGAAACTTCTTAAAGAATCAATCTCAGTATTTCTTCTTACTGAGTATCCTGAAATATATAGAATTAAGCTAAATTTGCATATTTCTGTTGGTTGAACATTAATTGGGCCAAATCTTATCCATCTTATGCTTCCATTTACGCTTGTCCCAACATCTGGAATAAACAAAATAATTAATAAAGAAATNCTTATTAACATAAAGATCCAGTCGGTTTTAAANAGAAANTCAGATGGTGTTATTAAAAAAAATAACATTATTAAAATTCCAATGGCAATAAAAAAAATCTGCCTTTCAGCAAAATAGAAAGGATTTGTTGTCATATCATCTGCAATATAAATACTAGATGATGNAACCATTACAATNCCAATCATCAACAAAAATAAAACTGGAAGAATGATTAATGTATCTTTGAAACTAATCTTCATAAAGAAATTTTTTAATGGTTTTATTAAACAAATANCCTCTTTGTTCAAAATCAGTATAATCTGATCCGCTTGGATAGCCCGGAGAAAATAGAATATTGGTTTTTAATCCTGTTTTTTTTATTGACTTTATNGCCTCTTCCAGTGACCTAAAGAATTTTTTATTTTTGTGCTGAATGCATTTATCTATGCGCTCTGCATGATCTCCATATATTAAAATAGATTCTGGTCCAGTAACATCTATTTTTTTANAATTCTCTTTTTTAGGATCGCCGCAAATTATTAAAACATAATTTTTNATCCCAAACTCATTATTTGCATTTTTAAGTGCGNAATTTAGTGAATGAAAATTTGTTGACTTCGAGTCATTAATTATGTTCCTTGCAATTCTCTCATATCTATATGGAAGATCTTTAAATATAATTTTTTTTGGAATTCTGCCAGTTACCCATTCAAATAATTTATANGGATTTGTCTCATATGAAATATTTTTTTTTGCTAAAAGTATTTTTCTCTTTGACTGTTTGTATGATTGTTCATTACCATGATAATCAAGGTGATCAATATCTAAATTGAGCAAGATACCAAAGTCGAGTTTNTTTTCAATCATTTTATCCAATTGAAAACTTGATAATTCAATTATTGAATATTTTCTATTATTAATTGCATCCAACATAGGATTTCCTATATTGCCAATCAGGTTTGCTGGTTCGAAATACTCAAATAATTGAAATAAATGATATGCGGTGGTACTTTTTCTATTAGTTCCGGTTATTCCTATCTTAATTGAATTATCTTCTTTAAAAAAAATGTCTAAATCAGTAAAAACATTTTTGTTCTGACTGTTGATTTTTTTGAATTGATTTTTTGGAATTCCTGGACTGCATAAAATTTGTGAATATTTTTTTAAGTCATATTCAACATAAAATTCTGAAATATTGTTATCAAAGATATCATATTTTAATTTTTTTTTTATTAAAAATCTTTCAAATGATTTCCCNGTCTTTCCATAACCATATATTAAAGACTTCATATTTTTTATCTTAGCTTTAGAGTTGCAAGCGCTACTAAAATCAACACTAATGTAATAATCCAAAATCTAACAATAATTTTTGGTTCAGCTAAACCTTTTAATTCATAGTGATGATGAATTGGTGCCATTAAAAAAACTCTTTTTTTTCTGATCTTAAATGATAGTACTTGAATAGCTACACTNANTGTCTCTATAACAAATACGCCTGCCATTATTGCAAAAACTAGTTCATGTCTAAGAATAATAGCAATAATACCTAATATTGCACCTAATGCTAAAGAGCCAATATCTCCCATAAANACTTGTGCAGGATANGTGTTGTACCATAAGAATCCTATTCCAGAGCCAATCAATGCGCCACAAAATACTATTAGTTCACCNGCTAATGGTANATGTGGTAAAAATAAGTAATCAGCTATAAGCTGATTTCCCATGGCATAAGCTATTAAGCCTAGAGCTCCACCAATAAGNACTGAGGGNAATATTGCTAAGCCATCTAATCCATCAGTTAGATTTACTGCATTTGAAGATCCAATTAAAACAAACATACCTGTCAGAATGAAAACGTAAGATGACATTGGAATTATTAGATCTTTAAAAAAAGGAACAATAAATGATATTTCTGGAATTATTTCNGCAGANNTATATAAATAAAACAATGATAAAAATGCAATAATAGATTGAAANATAATTTTTTGTTTTGAGTTTAATCCATCTGAATTTTTCTTCTTTATTTTAAGATAATCATCTAGAAAACCAATTGCTGAAAATCCAACTGTTACTGCTANTACAACCCATATATANCTATTGCTCAANTCTGCCCAGAGTAGCGTTGAAATTATAAGNGATGACAAAATTAATAATCCTCCCATTGTGGGTGTTCCAGTTTTTTTATGATGAGATTTTGGTCCATCCTCTCTAACGTACTGTTCAAATTGAAGTTTCTTTAATAATGAAATAATTGCTGGTCCCATAACGATGGAAATTAACAATGCTGTTAGAGTTCCCCCAATTGTCCTGACNGTTAAATATCTCAAAACATCAAAACCTGGATCAACAGATACAAGAACTGTCCCTAAGTATTCAAACATCTATAAATCTCTCCATCTTCATGCCTCTAGAACCCTTTATTAAGATAACATCTTTTGATGAAATGTTTTGTTTTAAAAAAGATTTTAATTTTTCTTCCTCACTAAAGAAAATACCCTCATCACCAAAACCCTCAATTGAATATTTAGAAAATTTACCAAATCCTATCAATAAATTGATATTTTTTTTCTTTGCATATTTACCAATTTCTATATGAAGNTTTTTTTTAAATTTCCCAAGTTCTAGCATGTCTCCTAAAACTAAAATAGTTTTTTTGTTGTAATTNGAAAGAAGATCGATAGATTTAATTGTTGAGTCAGGATTTGCGTTGTAGGTATCATCAATTAAGGTNGAGCCATTTATCCATTTAGATTTAATTTGTCTATTTTTGATGAATTTTTTAGAGTTAATAGATTNGGAAAAATCTTCTAATTTTTCATTTAAAAGAAAATGAGCAGCAAAGCTTGCNAGAATATTCATANCATTATGAATCCCTTCAAGCGTGCTTTTTACGGTAATTTTTTTATTTAAGTGTTTTGAATNAATCAGAAAATCNAATCCTCTGTTGGATAATTTCAAATTTGTTGGATAAAAATCTGATTCAGTTGATTTGCCAAATGTATAAACTTTTATATCTCTTCTAATTTTTTTCCAAAAATTTACATGATCAATATTTTCACTTGGAACNATTAATATNCCATCTTTTTTAATGTGAGGAATCATTTCAGATTTTACTTTCAAAACACCTTTTATATTTTTTAATTCCTNTANGTGNGAATTACCTATATTAGTGATAATGCCNATATCTGGCTTCAGGATGTCACTAAGATAGTCAATATCTTTAAATTTTGAGGCGCCAATTTCTAAAATTAGNTATTTGGAGTNTGGCGATGAATTAATTATGCTNAAAGGAACTCCAATCTCATTATTATAATTTTTTATTGTTTTTGATGATNTNTGTANCGTACTAGCAATTAAACTTGTTGTTGTTGTTTTTCCATTGCTACCAGTAATTGTGATAACTTTTCCATCAAAATTCTTAATTATTTTTGATGAGATTTTTTTTAATGTTTTAATAGTGCTGTTAACATATATNATTCTTTTATCNTCTGAATTAACAAATTTTCTGTCATCTACTAAAGCAAGANCTGCNCCTTTTAAAAAGGCTTCTTCAACAAATTTATTNCCATCAAAATTTTTTCCTTTTATTGCTATGAAGATAGAATTCTTATTAATGGTCCTGGTATCAGTTGAAATGCTTTCAATTTTATATTCATCTTCTAAAGAAATATCTAAATATTTTTCCAAGTCCTTTGAATTATCTATAAATTTCATTTACTACCTCGTGATCACTGTAGTTCAATTTATCTGATCCAATTATTTGAAATNGTTCATGTCCTTTTCCTAAAATTACCATGCAATCATTCTTTCCTAATATCTTATTTCCATAAATAATAGCTTCTTTTCTGTCTTCAATCTCTATTACGNTGTCTAATTTATTTCCCACTTTTGCATCACTAAAGATTTTTGAAAAATTCTCACTTCTTGAATTGTCACTTGTAAAAATTACTTTCATAGAATTCTTTATTGCTGTTGCCAGCATTTTTGNTCTTTTATTTTTATCTCTATCGCCACCGCATCCAAAAACTACTANAAGATTTTCAAAATTCTTTTTTAATGAAGTCAGAAGTGAATCAAATGCATGCTGATTATGCGCATAATCAATAATAATATTTTTAGAAATACCTCTTATAAATTCTGCNCTTCCTTTTGGTANTTTTATGAAAGAGAGGTTATTTGAATGATTTTTTTTAAATTTATCTATCCCAACTGAACAAATAGCAAAAACAAGATTGCTTATATTGAAATCNGGAAAAAGCATACAATTAAATTTATATAAGTCATCTATAATTAANTTATCTCCTTGATTTAAATTATTAACTTTTACACTAAATTCTGCTCCTTTAGGTGAAATTTTTTCAATGTTATAAATTATATCTGCAGAGTTATTTTTATCACTTACGAAATAAATATTATTATCTTTAAAATAATGATTGGATGAATATTTAGCCAAGTTACCNTCAGCTAATTTTATGGAAGATTTTGTTTTAAATATTTTAAATTTGGCATTCCTATAACTTAAAAAATCTTTATGGTAGTCCATATGATCATTTGAAATATTAAGAATTGAAGAAGAATTAAATGAATCTATGCCATANAGTCTTTTTTGATCTAAAGCATGAGATGAAATTTCAATACAAATATTAATATGATCTTTTTTTGAATTGTANTCATGAATTATTTCGAATAATTCAAATAAATCTGGNGTTGTTTTTGATGAAAATGATGTATTAAATTTATTTTTTTTATGCTGAACGCCGAGTGTNCCTACATATAAAGAATTATATCCAAAGTCTTGCAAGATTTGATGACAAAAGTATGCAGAAGAGGTTTTTCCATTCGTTCCNGTGAANGTATAAAATTTATTTTTANTAATATCAAATTTGTAAAATGCATTTAGCAGAGGAATGATTTTTTTTTCAAGGTTTTTAACATAGATAATCTTTTNATTTTTTTTATTGTAATTTGGATTATCATGAATGGCGATTGATGCTCCTTTTTTTATAGCTTCGAGAGCATAATTGCTGCCGTGAGTCTTTGTTCCCTTNAGACCNAGAAATATTGAATCTTGTTTNACTTTTTGTGATGAATTTGTTATGCCAGATACTTTTATATTTTCTTTAAAATTTATTTTGAGAATTTTTTGTAATTCATTCATCCTCAAAATACCCCAAATGATTTAATGAACTTTGTGCAATATTNGCAAANATTGGAGCTGCTACAGCGCCTCCTGAATAAGCATTTAATCCGGGATCATCAACAGATACAAAAATTGTTAATGATTTTTTATTTAANGGAGTTATGCCAATAAATGATGCTCTGTAAATGTCTTCCGCATATCCCANNCCTTTTTTAATTTGATGAACCGTTCCTGTTTTNCCTCCAACAGAAAANCCTTTCAGATTAGCTGATTTTCCAGTTCCATCTCTTATTACTTTCTCAAGAGCATCCAAGATAAAATTTGCTGATTTTGATGAAATTATTTTTCTTGAAAAAGTGTCTTGGTTTTTAAGAAGTTTAAAATCTTTGTAAATTCCATCATTTGCAAAAACTGAATATGCTGAGGCTATCTGAAATGGGCTCATAGTAATTCCATATCCATAACCNAAGCTAGCAATTTCTTTATCAAGTGCATTCTCTTTGATGTCCATATATCCAAATGCTGATGATGGAAAATTTATAGANACTGGTTTTGTAAAACCAAAATCATAATAATTATCTTTGAGGTTCTCATAACCCAATTTAAGTGCAATTAAAGAAGCNCCAATTTGACTTGAGACAGCAATTATTTCTTTTGGTGATAATTCTTCATAAATTCTTGTATCAACAATTACTTTTTCATTTAGATTCAACCTTCTAGGAATCTTTATTTTACTGTCAGGTAATAAAATATTTATATCAATTGCTTTTGATAAAACTATAGGTTTTAACACNGAGCCTAATTCATATGCATCTACAAGAGCTCTATTCTTTTGAATCTTTCTTTGAGGATTATTAGGGTTATAAGATGGATAGCTTGCCAATGCTAGAACTTCTCCTTTTTCATTATCAAGAATGACAACAGTACCTGCCTTAGCTTTATTGTTAATGATTCCTTCTGCAAGAAACTTGTATGCATAATACTGAATAGTTGAATCAATTGTAAGATGGATATCTGAGCCCTCNACTGCTTTTTTAATTTCAATTGGTTGAGAAATAATCTGTTGTTTTGCATTCGTAAAAAATTTTTTTCTTCCACTTNTTCCTGATAAAACCCTATCGTAACTCTTTTCAAGTCCTTCTTGTGCTCCATCCTTGCCGTAAAATCCTATCAATGTGGATATTTGATCACCAAGAGGATAATGCCTACTATGCCTCGTTTCAATTTCAAGATTTTTTAAACTTAATTTTTTTATAAAATTTATATCCTCTTTAGATATTCCTGATTTAAGCAGTGTTTTTCTTTGAAATTCTTTGTCTATTAAGCTTTCCAAATCAATATACTCTGAAAGCCTTAATAGATCAGCTTTATTAAAATTTTTNAATGCATATAGGTCATAATTTACNATNGACACTGCAAGTGGAAAATTGTTCCTATCAAATATAGTGCCTCTTATTGGGGAGATGTTTTTATATTTTATATATCTTTTATTGCCTTCGTTTTGAAGAAAACCACTTTCTTGAAAGTGAATACTAAATATTTTAAAAATTATTACTATAAATGACGAAATAATTAATAAANTTATTAATAAAAATCTCCAATTAAACATACTATCTTTGCTAGTCATTTAATTATTTTTTTTGGTGTTTNCTTTATCATACCTAGCTCTTCTTTTGCCTTTTTTTCATTTTTTGAGGGTGAATTTTCTATATGAAATTGGGTTATAAGCTTTAAGTTTTGATTTTTTAAGTTGTCAAATTCAATTTGTAAATTTTCATAATTATTGTGAAGTATGGAAATTTCCCATGAAAGTTTTATTTTTTCAAAACANAAAAATAATACAAAAAAGTTAAGTGAAATAAAAAAAAACATTTTTTTACTTGTAATCATATTTTTTGAAACACTCTCATTATTGCACTTCTTGATCTTGGATTATTAGCAATCTCCTTNTTTTGNGGTCTTATTTTTTTTGCTAGTATTTTAAATCTTATTATCTTTTCATTATTTAATGGAATATCTTTAGGAAAAGATTTTTCTGATGCTTTGAANAAATTTTTAATAAGATTGTCTTCTATGGAGTGGAAAGCAATTGTGACAATNATCCCATTTTTTTTTAAAAGTCTTTCAGCAGATTGAAGAGATTTTTTTATTTCACCAATTTCATCATTAATAAAAATTCTNAATGCTTGGAAAGTCTTTGTAGCTGGATGAATTTTTTTTCTTTTTTCAGGATAAATATTTTGTATGATCTCAGCTAATTGAGTTGTCTTAAGAATTGGTTGCTTCTNTCTTTCTTTTTTAATAGCCTTAGAGATAAGTTTTGCATGTTTCTCATCACCATATTCATAAAGAATTTTTATAATTTCATCTACTTGTGCATTATTAATCCATTCATATAATTTTTGACCTTTTGTGTTGTCAAACCGCATATCTAATGGTCCATCCTTGTTAAANCTAAATCCCCTNAAGGGATCATCTAAATGAGTAGAACAAGTTCCTAAATCATAAATAATTCCGTCTATTGTATTTTTTTCATAATACTTTGAAATATTACAAAATGAATCATGAATTATTTTAAAATTTTTACTATTTATTTCTGCAGCGCTTTCGATAGCTTGAGGATCTTTGTCAAATGNAGACAATGAACCNAAGCTTGAAATTTTGTCTAGAATAGCTTTAGTGTGGCCACCTCTTCCNTATGTACAATCAATATAAAAACCGTTTTTATCTTGAATAAGAAAATCAANAGACTCTTCCAGTAAAACTGGAATATGAAGCATTTTAATCTACTTGTTTTCGCATAAAAGTCGGCACATCAAGGAAATCAATTGCCTCTGCAGACGATGTGCCAACTTTTTGACTTGTTCTATTTTTGTCGAGACCTACAGGATTCAATTTGATTGATGGTTCATTGTCAATTACCAATGAAGGAGCTCTCTGATCAACTCCAGTTGCAACAATCGTTACTTGAAGGTCATCATCAAAGCTATCATCATAAACTAATCCATATATTATATTTGCATCTTCACTGACAATCTCATCAACTATATCAGCCACCTCTGTTTGATCTCCAAGTGTGGGTTTCTTTGCGGTGATATTCACTAACACGCCTCTAGCATTTTTTAAATTAATATCCTCAAGAAGCTCACTTTTGACTGCCATAGTTCCTGCGACTTCAGCTCTGTTTTTACCACTAGCACGACCAGTTCCCATCATAGCAATTCCCTTTTCAGACATAACAGTTTTCACGTCAGCAAAATCAACATTAATATGACCTTTCTTCATAATAATGTCAGAGATGCCTTGAACAGCTCCTCTTAGGACATCGTCTGCTTTGGCAAATGCGTCTTGCATTGGAGTATCCTCACCCAAAATTTCATAAAGTTTTTGATTTGGAATTGTTACCAAACTATCAACTTCCTCAACAAGTGCTGCTAATCCTTTTTCTGCAGCACCCATTCTTTTTTTACCTTCAAAACGAAAGGGTTTGGTGACCACTGCGACAGTTAAAGCTCCAAGTTCTTTTGCAATAGATGCTATAACAGGTGCTGCGCCTGTTCCAGTTCCGCCTCCCATGCCTGCAGTAATAAATATCATATCGGCGCCAGATAATAATTCTTCAATAGCAGTTCTATCACTCTCTGCAGCCCTCCTTCCTACGTCAGGATCTGCACCCGCTCCAAGTCCCTTTGTTAATCCATTACCAAGTTTTAATGTTATTGCGCCATCAGCAGATGATAAAGCCTGCGTATCCGTATTTGCACAAATAAAATCAACTCCATTGATATTATGGTTTATCATATGGATAACCGCATTACCACCTCCGCCGCCAACACCAACAACTTTAATTTTTGCATTTTCTACGGCCTGTCCAATTACTTCAAAATCCATTTTTTCCCCTCATTAAAATGACATAGTCTTTATACTTTCTGGCAATACGAAATCAAGAATTTCAGTTGAAAGTGATCCACCTGTTTGCCTTTTTTCCCAACTATCAATATTCCAAATTTCAAATTTGTTACCCATTCCAATTAAAGCTATTTGTCTTTCTTTATCGAGTTCAGCATATTGAATTAGATCTGATGGAATTCTTAAAAGCATTCTTCCCTCAAAATCTATATTAGTCTCGCAAGCATTACCTAATATTGTCCATTGAATATTTCTTACAATTGGATCAAGACCTTGAAGTGATTGAAGCCTACTTGAAATTACTTGCCATTGTTTTTCAGGATACATTTTCAAAGATGGATATTGTGGATCTTTTGTAATGACAATTTTTGTTTGATTATCAGCCTTTAAGTATGATTTATACCTTGCAGGAATTAAAATTCTACCCTTGTTGTCTATTGANNNTGNATTAAANCCAAACATTTACAAAATATAAAGACTTTTTNCACACNTTGCAACANTTTTNCACACTTTTTCACACTATAANANANAGTNTTTTTNNNCANTTAAAANNNCGAGTTGGTCTATAAGCCGGATTCTGTAANNGATGATCATCTATCTNGATATTATGTTGCCATAATATTCTAGCAACCTACCCAAATCCAAAGCGAGCAACTTTNANGGATTTCTATTTGGTNTTGCTTCAGGCTGGGGTTTACAATGCCNTAAAATGTTACCATTTAAGCGGTAAGCTCTTACCTTACCNTTTCACCCTTACCAATACTGGCGGTATATTTTCTGTTGCACTATCCGTAGGCTCNCGCCTCCCAGGAGTTACCTGGCGCCCTGCTCTATGAAGTCCGGACTTTCCTCTAAAAAAATTAGCGATCATCCAACCAACTCTTCTATATTATATGTAATTTTTCTTAATCTATAAGTTTTTTATATATATCTCTTTTATTGACTCCAGATAAAAGTGATATTAATTTTGCTGAATCAGATACAGACAGCTTTGACAAAAATTCACGTTTAACACTTTCTTTTAAAACAAATTTATNTTCAACAGAAGAGGATCCACCAATTACAATAACAAATTCGCCTTTAAGAACAATTTCTTCTTTGCCGATCATTTGAATAATATTTTCTATACTTCCTCTGTATATAGACTCATGAATCTTTGTCATCTCTTTACAAAGTGAGANCTCTTTTTGGTTGCCAAATNTTTCTTTCATAACATTTANNGTTTTCTCAATACGTCTTGCAGATTCAAAAAAGANTGAAGTTTTAGAATCATTTCTAAGTTTGTTAAAAAAATTTTTCTGTTCGNTNATTTTTTTTGATAAAAAACCATAAAATGCAAATGCATTTGTTGGAAATCCNGACATAACAACTGCNCTTATTACAGATGATGGACCAGGTATAAGNGTAAAATCAATATTATTATTTATACATTCTTGTATCAGTTTGAAGCCAGGATCAGATATTGCTGGTGTTCCAGCATCTGAAACAATAGAAATATTTTTTTTGTCTTGGAGCTCTTTTATAATTTTCTTTAAAACTNTTTTTTCATTATGCTCATGAAAGCTTTGACATTTTTTCTTTATATTTATGAATTTTAATAATCTTTTAATATTTCTTGTATCTTCTGCATATAAAAAATCTGATGATCTAATAACATCTATAGATCTAAGTGATATATCATTGANGTTACCAATTGGTGTTGAAATAAAATTTAACATTTTGAAAGTTTATGTATAAANGATTTAGCTTAACATTTTTTTTATCATCATTAATTATTGGAATAGTATCCTGTACATCAATTCCCAATAAAGACCCATCTAATTTAAAATTCAATCTAAATATNAAAACNTCAGATAAAAACAAAGAATTGATTATAGAAACTATAATTGAAAAAGGNTTAAATTTTGTCGTAAATTTTGATGAAGATGATGNATTTTATATTCAAGATGATCTTCAAAGATCTAACTTGAAGTATTTTTGTGAAAGNTTTGTTGATGCGCAAAGAAAAAAAATNGAANATTTAATCTTTTATGAAAAAAATGACAAAGTAAAGAAAAATTTAATCGTATATACTCATGAATTCAAAGATGCGGCCCTCAACTTAAAGTTAAAAAATCCNAGTCATTTATATATTCTTTTAGACANAGATAAATATGAAACTCAAATTGAAAAAATTCTCAAAGCTGATGTGAGTAAACAGAAGTTTAGTGAAATTCAGAAATTAGATATGAANTCTGAAATAGAGCATACTCCTAGAATAAGGAATGATATTTCAAATATATATTTTATAACTGATTATGATTCTGGAAAATCAATCGTCCCAGTTTTTAGAAATCTTTCAACAAATATTAATTTCTATTCAACCTCTCAAATTTTTGAGACAGCTNATGATTTAAATAAACTTATTGATTTTGAAAATACTCTAATACCCATAGGTGATGTTTTGATGAAAAAAATCTCAACCGAGAAAGATTCTTCAATCAAGAGTANTATTGAAAATTTTTTGATTAAAGACTTTATCCAAATTGAGATGATGCATCAAACTGATTCATTTANTCAAAATGTCAACCTCTCCACAGGAACATTTAATATATCTAAAAATAAATGCATAAGTAGAAACAATGATCTTTGGAAAGTAAAAACAAACTCCTTATTTAATCTGTCTTAAGATCTCTNTCTATTGATGAAAGGCTATCTAAAAATCCAGGTCTTTCAAAAACATTATTTTGATAATCAATAAGTGGTTTGAGGTGACGATTGACTGGTAGTTTTATTCCTACAGAGGGAAGTCTCCATAAAATAGGAGCAAAACAACAATCAACAAGAGTAAATTCATCACTCATAAAAAATTTAAATTCTTTAAAAGTNGGAGCAATTGAGCTAATTTCATGCAATAACTCNTCTCGAATTTTCATAAGTTCTTTTTCAGATTTATTTCCTTCAATTAGTGCATCGACCATTGGACACCACTCTCGATCTATTCTTAACATGAGTGTTCTGCTATTTGCTCTTGCTACAGGATATACAGGCAGCAAGGGNGGGTGAGGAAATCTTTCATCTAGNTACTCCATCATTACTGATGGATCATGAATAGCGAGATCTCTNTCAACTAATATAGGTAATTTATGATATGGACTTATCGANAAAATTTCGTCAGAAGTTTCTTCTGGNTTNGCTTCATTTATTTCTGCTGATATATCTTTTTCTGCAAGCACTATCNTTACTCTTTGACTATAGTGATCGTCTCTGTCTGAATATAAAATCATCTTTTCTCCCAATTTTTTTAATGATAGTCTTTATGATACTCTCTATAAAGAAGAGAAGATAAAGCTGTAAATATTAAAAAATAAAACACAACNTACCATCCTATCCTTTCTCTGGTAGCTTTGATAGGCTCACCAACATAAACTAAAAAATTTGTTAAATCATAAATAAGAGTATCAAACTCGTCCTTAGTAAGTTCCCCAGTNCCCTCTTCCACCTCTAAAAATCCACATTTCTCNTCAAACAAAGTATTACCAAGATTATCTCTTTTTTGACCTCCGTTTTTTGCAATAACAGGAATATTTTTACAAACCANTTTTTGGTTGCCCTGAAGTGACATTAAAACATTAGGCATTGCTGTTCCAGGATAAACTAAGTTATTGACTCCATATTGTTTTGAGGAATCCTCATAATATGCTCTCAAATATGAATATATCCAGTCATCACCTTTATATCTAGAAACCAAAGTAAGATCTGGTGGTGCGACTCCAAACCAAGATGCTGATTCTTCTGGCATTGATCCTGTCATTAAATCACCTGGTTTAATTGATTTATCAAAAACTAAATTCTCAAAAAAAATATCTTCTGGTATTTGAAGGTCTTTTGCAACTCTTCCCCATCTTGAGTATTTGAGTGAATGACAGCCATAACAATAATTTATGTATGTTGATGCACCTCTTTGTAAAGATTCNATATCATTAAGAGAATATTTAAATTTATCNCAATCTCCATAATCTTTACACGGCCCACCCTCAGCTGCATCAAGATTAAATGAGAGCATAAAAATNAATATCGAAAGAAATGATTTAAGCCTAATCATGCAACTATAACTCTTGATCATAGCCTCTCTGGAACTTCCTTTGTACTTTCGTATTTTGTNTATATTGGCATCAATAAGAAATAGGCAAAATATATTACTGTACAAACTACACTCATAAGTTTCCTTACTTCAGTTACTCCAACAGTTCCAAGATAACCAAGCGTTAAAAAACTTACACCAAATAATGTGATTGCTATTTTGCTAAATATGCCCTTATATCTAATCGANGCTACATTGCTTCTATCTAACCATGGTACAACAAAGAAAATAGCGACTGCAGCAGCCATTACAATNAAGCCACCTAAAGGATCAGGTACAGCTCTTAGCATAGTAAAGAAAGGAGCATAATACCATACAGGTGCAATATGATCGGGTGTTACTAGAGGATTNGCTTCTTGAAAGTTAGCCATTTCTATGAAATACCCACCACCTTCAGGGAAGAAAAACATAATTATAGAGAACACAGTCATAAATACTCCAATGCCAACTAAAGCATTTAGAACTTTGTATGGGAAAAAAGGAACGCTATCAAGAGGAACACCATCATCATCAAGAAATTCCTCAATATCAACTCCCTCTGGATTACCTGCACCAACCTCATGCAATGCAACTAAATGAAGAAAAACTAGAGCTATTAATACTAAAGGTAATGCAACAACATGAAGAGCNAAAAATCTAGATACAGTAATTCCAGAAATGTAATAGTCACCTCTTACCCAAAGTTCTAATGATTCACCAATGTATGGAATAGCACCAAAAAGAGAAATTATTACCTGAGCTCCCCAATAAGACATTTGACCATATGGCAAAACATAACCAAGAAAGCCTTCAGCCATCATTGCCAAATATATAGTGCATCCAAAAATCCAAACTAATTCTTTTGGTTTTTGATAAGAGCCATATAAAAGTCCCCTGAACATGTGAAGATATACAACAGCAAAAAACATTGAGGCTCCAGTAGTGTGTATATACCTTATGACCCAACCATAATCTACATCTCTCATGATGTACTCAATAGACGAAAACGCCTCCTCTTCAGTATTTGANTAAGGCATGATAAGCCATATTCCAGAGACTATTTGNATAATTAATACAACAGAAGCTAACGCACCAAATAGATACCAAAAATTTACTTTTGATGGAACAGGATGTTTTGATAAATGTCTTTCAAAAGTATTAGCTATAGGTANCCTTGCGTTAACCCATGTGAATAATTTACCAGCCATTTCACTCATCTTATAACTCCCTATCTTCTCCAATTGTTAAAATACTACCATCAAACATATGAGGTGGAACTATTAAATTTGTTGGAGCAGGAACACCTTTAAATACTCTTCCAACCATATCAAACATTGATCCATGACAAGGACAAAAAAAACCTCCACTCCAGGTAGCATCCCATGGTTTTGGCTCTANCTCTGGAAAATACTTTGGTGCNCACCCTAAATGGGTACAAACACCTGACATCACAGAATATTCAGAGCTCTTAGATCTAGTTGGATGAAGCCCTTTGTATGGCTCATCAATCAGTTCAGAATTAGGATCAGCAAGCTTTNTCATTATTTGTCCNAGGCTTGCAAGGCTCTCTTTGGTGTGCCTAACAATAAAAACAGGTTGTTTTCTCCATGAAACCTGAATCTGTTGCCCATATTGCATTTTTGAGACATCCAGTTTGACNGGAGCCCCTGCCGCCTTAGCTTTAGCGCTCGGATTCCAAGCTGCAATAAATGGTGTTGCTGCAAATGGTATTCCGGATAAACTGACAGCGCTGGTCAATCCAATTAAGACTTTTCTTCTTGTATTATCTGTTTCCTGCATTTAGGGTGTGTGCTTCTAAAATTCGTGAAAAATTATACCATAATAAAGCAATATAAAATTCACTTATAATNTAAAATAAGTTACTTAATTNTATAATTTATCTTTTAGAAAACTGTTTACTTTTTCTTNCTTTCACAAGGCCAGGTTTTTTTCTTTCAACTTTTCTAGGATCTCTTGTTAAAAGGCCAGCTTTTTTTAATTGTGGTCTTAGCTCATCATCAAAAAGTATTAATGCTCTTGAGATTCCATGACGGATAGCGCCAGCTTGACCAAAACTTCCNCCGCCTTTTACTTTAATTTTTAANTCAACTTTCTCAGAAAGCTCTACTAGTTCTAATGGTTGCATTACAAGCATTTGAGCAACTTTTCTTCCAAAGTATTCATCAAGTTTTCTATCATTAACAGAAATGGCACCTTTACCCTTCTGAAGATAAACCCTTGCAGATGAAGTCTTTCTTCTTCCTGTAGCATAATGTATTTGATTGGCCATTAATTAATTTTCCATTCTGTAGGTTGTTGTGAAATGTGATCATGATNAGGACCTGAAAAAACTTTAAGTTTTTTTATAATTGACTTCCCTAATTTATTTTTCGGTAGCATGCCTTTTACTGCATCTTCGATAATTCTTTCTGGATTAGTTTCTATTAATTCTTTAAAAGTTTTNGTTTTTAAACCGCCGGGATAAAGAGAATGTCTATAATATTTCTTATCAGTGAACTTATTACCTGTTACTTTTATTTTTCCAGCATTAATAACAACNACGTAATCGCCTCCATCAGTATGCGGTGTGTANGTTGGCTTGTCTTTGCCTCGNATACGATCAGCAATCTTAGTAGCAACTCTGCCTAAAACCATGTCTGCTACATCAATAACGAACCAACTTCTTTGGACATCGGCTTTTTTTTGAGAATAAGTTTTCATAATCATTTATTTAGAAAGCGAATATTAATGTTTACAAGGAAATATAGCAATAATTATGTTAATTTTATTGGATCAAATCATTTTCAAGATATTTATAATTTTGCATCTGGACAAGTCTACTAGAACATCTATCCCATAGAATTTTGAGCTTNTTTCCACTATAAAGTTCATGGATTTTTGTATCATTAAAAAAGAATTTTATTTTTACTTTCTCAACATACGTTATATCTATGAATGAAATAAATCTTCTTATGATATCCATGGAGTCATCATCACATTTTTTAAAATCACTTATGAATATCCAATCATAATTTTTTGANAGATATTTAAAATCAAATTTGCCAGTTGGATTTCTGAAAAAATCTTTAAATCCAATCCATAATATATTTGAAGATACAAATTTACATTCAAAAGACCTATCATTAATCAAAATTTTGTTTGTATTTTCACTNACTTGTGAAAAATTTTCAAAGATAAAATTNCGTATGTCATCATCAGAAAAATAATCAGTTTCAGAATTTTCTTTTAGTTGAATTATGTTTTTAAGTCTGTAATCAATTTCGCCTTGTAAATTAAAAATATTCATTTTTTCTTTCAAAATTTTCATTGACTTTAAAAATTTTTGACGTTGAAGCCCATCCTTATATAAATCATCTATATGNGCATTTGATGTAAGAATTAGATTTACATTTGAATTAATTATTTTGACAAGCAAATCTCCTATTATCATAGCATCTGCAATATCTTCTACTTGAAATTCATCAATAAATATAAGTTTATATTTTTTAATAATTTCTTCAGAAATTATCTTTAAAGGATCTTTTTTTCCAGTAATNTTAGTTAATTTTTCATTTATATAAGAAATAAAATCAATGTAATGTAGGCTTAGATAATCGATTTTGCTAAGGCTATCAATAAAAGTTTTGGTGATTAGCGTCTTACCTCTTCCAACATCACCCCAAATGTATAATCCGTTTTTATTATTATTTTTATTTTTATTTTTTAAAATAAAAATTCCTCTTGATGAAAAATCAATTTGATTGAGCTCCTTTATAAGCTCAATCTGAGCTAAATCAGGTTTTATGTCTTGGTTTTTGAGAGTTTCAATGATATTTTTGTTTTTAGACATTATGAATTTTAAAATAAAACAGGTTTTTGGATATTTTATAGCTATATTATTAACNTTTTCAGCTTCATGGTACTTTATATCAAAAGATAAAAGCAATTTAGTAAGTGCTTCCGAAAAATCAGTTGCTTCAGTTGTTTCAATTTCATCCNCAAAAAATGGATATTCTGGAAAAAATGATATTGGTTCAGGTGTTATATTTTCTGAAGATGGCTACATCGTTACAAATTTGCATATATTATCAGGAAGTGAAATCAGTGTGGGTTTATCAAATGGTGACATTTATCCTGCAAGTATAATTGGNATTGATAAAAATACTGATATTGCTGTTTTAAAAATTAAACCAAATACNAAACTTAAGTCTATAAAGATTGCTGATTCAGATAATCTTAAAGTAGGTGATAGAGTCCTAGCTATTGGAAATCCATATGGNATAGGTATTTCGGTTTCAAGTGGAATAATTAGTGCTACTGGAAGAGATTATGGGAATCCTTATTTGCAATTAATTCAAACAGATGCAGCTATAAATCCTGGTAATTCNGGAGGTGCTTTAATAAATGAAAATGGCTATTTGATAGGNATCAATTCAAAGATATTTTCAAGAACTGGTGCTTATCAAGGTATTGGCTTTGCTATACCCTCAAACCAAGTTGTTCAAATTTCTACTCAACTAATAAGGTATGGGCAAGTAAAAACTTTATGGATTGGNAATTTCAGAGTTGCNAAAATTAGAGTTAAGTATAATGCAAAAATTTTGAATGCTTTAAAGATTGTTGAGATTGATCCTATTGGNCCATTATATGAGAAAGGTGTTAAAACAAATGATGTTATTTTGTTTATAAATAGTGAATCAAGTAATTGGAATAANCTTATTAGCTCACTAAGGTTTGCTACCNTAGGTCAAGATTTAAGATTAGATTTAATAAATGAAAATAATCAATTATTTTCAGTTGAATTTAAAAAGGATAAATAAGTTAACTTGGAAGCCTGATAATATTAGCTCCTAGGTAGTTTAATTTCTCTTCAATTCTTTCGTATCCTCTNTCTATATGATAAATNCTATCTACTACTGTTTCACCCTCTGCTCGCAACCCAGCAAGAATTAGACTAGCAGAAGCTCTTAAATCTGTAGCCATTACTTCAGCTCCATAAATTGATTTCACTCCCTTAATTAATGCATGATTCCCATTNACCTGAATATCACATCCCATTCTATTTAGTTCCAAGATATGCATAAATCTATTTTCNAAAACAGTTTCATATATATTTGAAATTCCATCTGAAATTGCATTTATAACAGAGAATTGAGCTTGCATATCCGTAGGAAATTCTGGAAANGGAGCAGTTGTAATATCAACAGGATTTGGATGTTCTTTATCCATGTTAATAGATATGGATTTTGTATCATAGTTTATATCAGCGCCTGTAATCTTGAGCATATTTATTACTTTCATCAATCTTTCTGGATTAATCCCTTGAACNGTAATATTACCTTTTGTTACTGCNGCTGCTGCAAGGTATGTTCCGGCTTCAATTCTGTCTGCAGGAATCGTATAAGTTGCTCCATTTATTTGATCAACTCCTATAATNTCTATTTCTTCAGTTCCAGCCCCTTTTATTTTTGCACCCATTGAATTGAGCATTTCAGCCAAATCAATAATCTCTGGTTCTTTAGCAACATTTGAAAGAATTGTTTTTCCCTTTNCAAGTGTTGCTGCCATCATTAAATTTTCAGTGCCAGTAACTGTTACTCCATCAAACTTTATGTTTGTACCCACNAGATTTTTTGCTGAAGCCTCAATATAACCATTTTTAAGTTTAATTTTTGCTCCTAGTTTTTTTAAAGCATCNAGATGAAAATTTACTGGNCTTGATCCAATTGCACACCCTCCTGGGAGAGCAATTCTGGCCCTGCCATATTTTGCAACTAACGGACCTAAAACTAAAATAGATGCTCTCATTGTTTTTACTAANTCATATCTAGCTTCTGTATCTGTAAGATTAAATGAGGATATTGTAAAATCCATATTTTCATCTANTAGTATCTCTGCACCCATTGANCCTAACAATTCAAACATAGTNGTAATGTCTTGAAGATAAGGTAAATTTTTTAGAGTTACTTTCTCATTTGAGAGAATTGTCGCGGCTATCATTGGCAGTGCAGCATTCTTGGCACCAGAGCAATCTATTTTTCCTGATANAGAGTTGCCACCTTTGATTAATAATTTTTCCATTATGATGATGCTCTTGTCTCAAGACTAAGAGCATGAAGTTCTCCAGATTTAAACTTATCTTCAAGAAGCCTCATTACTGTCTTATGTTGCTCTATTAAGGACATATTAGAAAATATTTGTGA
This sequence comes from Gammaproteobacteria bacterium, assembly GCA_002721385.1. GTDB lineage: Bacteria > Pseudomonadota > Gammaproteobacteria > Magnimaribacterales > D2472 > SAR86A. The sequence goes on along the minus strand of PBKI01000002.1, from coordinate 25,853 downwards.
TGAAACTATTAGCNTTAAATTACAAGAATCTCCCTCAAACAAACATTTTGCATCAGAAATATTATCAGTAATAATTTTATTTATCGTGTCTTTCATAATCTAAGAAATGCCAGCNTCACCGGCATCAGAAACCCAATTTTTAAGAGTTGCCTCAATATCATCATTATATGAAACTGCTAAAGCTTGAAATTGATTTCTAAATGTTAATCCAAGATTTACGCCATTAATGATTATATTTACTATCATCCACTTTTCACCATTTTTTCTTAGCTTATACGAAATGGGATANTTGCTNGTACCTGTATCAAGTATTTGCTTNACTTCAATATTCTTTAATTCTNGATAGGTTTTNTTTGCTGGAAATTGTGTTGTAATTGTTGAACTTCCCCACTGAGATAATGTTTCTGCATATGTATCAAGCAATGAATCTTTAAAAATTTCAACAAAATCTCTACGCTGTGCGTTTGTTGATAGAAGATAATATTTTTTACCCATTACGCTTGCTGATACTCTTCTAAAATCAATCATAGGTTCAAAAATTACTTTTATTTTTTTNTCGTATTCGTCTCTATTTGCTTCAAATAGATCGACNTTTTCTGTAAGAATTTTTACCATCTCTTGTGCATTATTATCGATGAACTCGTAAGGATCCTCTTCTGAATTTAAGAAAAAAGAGAATATAAAGATATACGAAATTAAAAAATAATTTTTATGTAAACTCAACATTGGTCTATTATAGCATTTGAGTAGAAAGAAAATTTCTCAAATATTATGAAAAAATTNAATTATATTTCGTCAGCAAAAAAAACCTTAAAAATTGAATCGGAAGCAATTCTATCGATTATTNATCAACTGGATGAGTCGTTTACAAAGTTGTGTGATAAANCTTTAGAAAATNAAGGCAAATTTATTATAATGGGTGTTGGAAAATCAGGGCATATTGCACAAAAAATTTCAGCAACTTTATCCAGCACAGGAACACCTTCAATTTTTATTCATCCAACTGAAGCTGCGCATNGAGATATTGGACTAATNGATAAAAAAGATATTGTTATGCTAATTTCAAACTCTGGGGAAACTGATGAAATTATTAATATTATTCCTTCANTGAAAAGGCATACGAACGAATTAATTTCTTTAACATGCAATCATAAATCTTCNATTGCCAAATTAGTTGATCTNAGTATTCAATTGAAATCTCACAAAGAAGCTTGCCCTCTTGATCTTGCACCAACTTCNTCTACAACAAATACNCTAGCTTTTGGTGATGCTTTTGCAATATCACTTTTAGGGGCAAGAGGTTTTACAAAAGATGATTTCGCTTCATCACACCCGGCTGGTAAATTAGGAAAAAAATTAATCACTAAAGTAGTTGATTTAATGCATGTAGGAAATGAAGTTCCAAAAGTTACTTCAAATACTTTTCTCGATGAAGCATTGATAGAAACAAGTAAAAAAAATTTAGGGATTACTCTCGTTATGAATAAATCAAAGGTAGTTGGGATATTTACTGATGGAGACTTAAGAAGATGTATAAACAAAAAAGTTAATATTCAAAATACCAAAATAAAAGATGTCATGACAAAAAACTTTAANACAATTGAAGCAANCTCATTAGCAGTAGATGCAGCAAAAATTATGGAAGACAATAAGATTTTCACACTCGTTGTTTTTGATAAAAACAAATANGTTGGNGTAATATCAATGCATGATTTNATTGATGCGAGAATTTTATAAACAATTATGAGAAAAATTTTAATATTTTCTNTNTTCATATGCTCGATATTAAATGCATCAAAATTAACTAATGAAATTCATGTTAAATCTGACTTAATACAATTTAATCAGCGTGATAATTTAATAATATTTAGTAATAATGTAGAAATTAACTCAAATCATTTAACAATTATNGCTGATGAAGCAAAATATGATAATGAAAAAGAAGTGATAACAGTAAAAGGTATTCCATCAACTATTGACTCATATAATCAAAAAAATAAGTTTCAAGGAAAAGCTAAAGAAATAATTTTTTATAGTGACGAAGAAGTTCATCTAATAGGANATGCTTCATTAAAATATGAAAATATTTCTATATCATCTAAGACAATTATCTTTAATCCTTTAACAGGTGATTTTAAATCTAACAAATAGAATGCTTGAAATAAAAGATATATCAAAAGAGATAAAAAACAAAAAAATAATTTCAAATATTAGTTTTCAGGTCAATGCAGGAGAAATATATGGTCTACTCGGTCCAAATGGTGCAGGTAAAACCACCACTTTTTATGTTATTGCNGGATTGATCTATTCTGATGTTGGCAATATTTTTCTATTCGAAAAAGATATTACATTNATTCCAATGCATAAAAGATCGAAGCTAGGTATCAAATACCTTCCTCAAGAACCTTCAATTTTTCAAAATCTAAGTGTTTTCGATAATCTAATGGGTTTGGCAGAAATTTCATTTTCAAATAAAAATGATGTAAAAGAATTTGTTGAAAAATCTTTAGATGAGTTTGGATTNTCTGAAATATCAAGCTTAAAAGGTAGACAATTATCTGGNGGACAAAGAAGAAAGGTTGAGATTGCAAGGACNCTAGCGGCTAAACCTAAAATTATTTTACTTGATGAGCCTTTTGCTGGTATTGATCCTATTGCAATTGAGGAGATAAAAAAAGTTTTAAAAAAATTAACTGAAAAAAATATTGGTATATTAATTACTGANCATAACGTTAGAGAAACACTGGAAATTTGTAATAAGGCAGCAATAATAAATTCAGGTAATTTAATTGCAGAAGGAAATAAGGAAGAACTTATAGCTAATGATNTGGTTAAAAAGGTCTATTTGGGGAATATGTATCAATAATGGGGATANCCTTATCCAAGAATTTTGAACAAAAACAAAACCTNAAGCTAACTCCATCTCTTAAAAAATCTATTGATTTGCTTCAATTATCTAGGTCAGATTTAGTCCAAAAAATTGAAAGTCACATAAATGAAAATCCTTTTTTAAATAAGACNGATCAAAATATNGAAAATAAGAACTTTAAATCAGAGAACCATGATTTCGCTTCAGATGAGTCTCTTAAAGATCACTTGTTAAGTCAATTAAATGACCTAAAAATTTCAAAAAATGATCTTAAGTTATGTAATTATATTATTGACTCAATTGATGAGACAGGAATGATCTATCAGAGCTCCTCTGAAATTAAAAAAGCTATAAATTGCTTAAGCAATGAATCTGAAATTGAGTTTTTAATCACAAATATCATACATAAATTCAATCCTCTTGGTGTGGGCTTCAGAAACTATAAAGAATGCATAAAAATTCAAATAGATAGAAGAAATATATCAAAGAAAAAAAAATTGCTTATATATAAGATTTTGTTTAATAAAAAACTTGATGATTTGAATAAGATAAAAAAGTCACTTATTAAAAAAGGTATAGACGAAAATTATTTTAATAAGGCTTTTGATGAAATCAAGAAATGTGATTTAAGTCCTGGACTAAATTTTCAGCAGATTAAATATATCCAAGCAGATTTAAAATTAAAATTCAAAAATCTAGTCCCTGAAATAAAGTTTAATAATGAAAATTTTCCAAAAATAATGATTGATGAGAATCTAATTCAAAGTATAAAAAAAGAAGGTCGACTCAACAGCAATAAGAAAATTAAACAGGAAATTGATAACGCGCGATGGTTACTTCGTTCAGTAAAATCAAGAAATGAGACAGTCATTAAAGTTGGTAAATATATTCTTGAAAGACAATCAGCATTTTTTAGTGATAATCCTTTAAAAATGCAAACAATAAATAACTTACAAATAGCAAACAGTATTGGTATGCATCCCTCAACAGTATCAAGAATAATTAGAAATAAATATATAGATACACCGAAGGGTTTAATCACTCTCAAGTCACTTTTAGTTTCTTCAGTATCGAAAACGAGAGATATTTCTCCTGCTCAATTATCAAAATTGATAAAAGATATTATTGATTCTGAGAATATACCCAAAAGTGATAAAAAAATATCAATCGAACTAAATAAAAGAGGTTTTAATTTGGCTAGAAGAACAATCTCTAAATACAGAAAAAAAATAAATATACCTTCATCAAGATATAGGTAATTTTTTCAGGTTAAAATTTGGAAATGAATAGTAATTTCAGTAGAGACAATCTTAAAACAATAATTGATAGTTCATCTAATTTATCAATAAATCAGATAAGAAGAATGTTAAATAATATGTCTGCACCAGAAATTGCCCATGCCCTTGAATCTTCTCCACCAGAACAACGAAACTTATTATTCTCATTATTAAAAACTGAAGAAGAAGGCGATGTATTGTTTGAATTAGGAGAAGAGATTCAACAAGATTTGGTTTCAAATATCTCAAATGAAGAGCTTGCTGAAGCTGTGAAAGAAATGGAATTAGATGAAATAGTTGATATTCTTCAGAATCTTCCTTTGGAAAGAATGGAAAATATTTTGGCGAATATGTCTAATGTTGATAGAAAAAGAATTGAAATGGGTCTTACCTTCCCTGATGACACAGCTGGAGGATTATTAAACACTGATGTAATAAGTGTCAGGCCTGATAATTCTATAAAAGAAGTCATATCCTATCTTAGAGAGCAAGGAGATTTACCTGAAAATACAGATAAGATTTTTGTTGTGAATAATGATAATGAGTATCTTGGTGAAATTCTGATAAGTCAAATAATTACTTCTGACCCTATGATTATTGTAAGAGAAATAATGGAAACGAGTGTTTTTCCATTAGATGTTGCTCTTGAGGACAATGAAGTTGCAACAATTTTTGAACGAAATGATTTAATATCCTCTCCAGTAATTGATAATAATGGTAAATTGATAGGTAGAATTACCATTGACGATGTTGTTGATGTCATAAGAGAAGATGCAGATCAAAATCTTCTAGGAATGGCAGGAGTTGCTGAAGATACTTTTGCACCTCCAGGTAGAGCAGCAAAGAGCAGAGTTTTTTGGCTTAGTATGAACTTAATAACTGCTTTTATAGCTGCTAGCACTATAAATATTTTTAAAGATGCTTTAGATCAAATTGTTTATCTTGCTGTTTTAATGCCAATTGTTGCAAGTATGGGGGGTGTAGCTGCAACGCAAACTTTAACAATAGTTCTAAGAGGTCTCACTCTAGAACAAATAAATATGTCGAATATCAAATGGTTATTTAAAAGAGAATTGGCAGTCTCAATTCTTAATGGAATTGTCTTATCTGTGCTTGTTGGTCTAATAACATATATTTGGTTAAACGAATTAACTCTCGCTATTCTTATTGCATTTGCGCTAGTAATAAACCTCATAAGTTCTGTATTAGCAGGAATTTTGGTTCCTCTAATTTTAAGAAAGATAAACCAAGACCCAGCAATTGGTGGAAGTGTAATTGTTACTACAGTTACTGACGTGATTGGATTTTTATCATTCCTAGGCTTAGCTACAATTTATTTAATTTAGTCTTTCTATTATTGGTTCGTTTATTGAGCCTTTAACTTTGAACTTAAAAGTAGAAACCTCATCAAGGCTTTCTTCAAAGATATTTTCAAATACTAAACCTCCCGCAAGAGCTGGCATTCCTCCAAAAATTACTGCATACCATGGAATATTTTCGGTGACTTTTAATCTCATGCTTAAATCTAAATTTAAATCTTGTAAATATCCGTTAGGGTTTTTTAAAACCTCGCCATTCCACATCATCTTAGCTTCAGACGATTCAATTTTAATTGGATCATTTATAAGTGCCCTTTTTTTGCTTATGTAAAAATCGCCCTCCGCTCTTGTGATGAAAAGATTGTTTGAAACAAGGTTCGTTTCATTGCTAATATTTTCAATAAATGCATTTAAATTGAATAGTTTGATAGCCCTAAGAAATGGGGAATCTGGCAAGATTGTATTTGATTGTAGGTCTTTTAAAAGAAATTCTATATTTCCTTCTATATCTTTAAGGTTAGTTCCTCCAACCCACTGTATATTTAAATCAGTTGAAAGGTATTCAAAGTCATAATCTAGAATTTTATACAGAGGATTTTTTTTACCAGACAATGAATAAGAGCCTCTTATTTTGTATAAATCGAGTTGATTATCATAACTAAAATATGCTTTTTCGTTATTAATATTTGGGCTTACAGAAAAATTTTTAGATTTAATAAAAATATTATCAACAGTAGTTATTTTGCTGTTACTTAGTAAATAGAAATTAATATTCTCAAAAAAATTATCATTTACACTAGTATTTTTACCTACTACTCGCAAATTGATTATTGAGTCATTAGAGAAGTTCATAGAGCTTGAGAAGGATTCAAAATTAATTTTTAAATTCGAATCATATATGTCTAGCCTTATAAAACCGGTACTATCAGATTTTATTTTTCCATTTAGTCCTTTCCCACTGAATTCAGCNGTTNTTTCTGATCCTGAAAATCTCACATCTATCAATTGATCTTTAATTATGTTGTCAAAAATATTNATTTTATTTGTTTGTATTTTTAACNATCTAATATTCGATGAATCGATGCCATTTGACGAAAGTTCAATTTCTCCTACATCAAAAGTATCTAAAGATAAATAAATATAAAAGCCATCTAAGAAATTATTCTTATTAATCTCATTATTAAAGTATGGGCCCATAGAAAAATAACCATTACCATTAATCCCATAATATGATGAAAATTTCTCATTTTTTACTAAGTAGGTTGGATTGGACATATCAGATATTTTTATTGATGTATTCAAATCAATGCCTTTATCTTTATTTAAGTCTTTTATTACAGATTTAATTTTTGTATTGCTGAAATTAGAGTTTAGATCCATAGAAAGTATTCCCTTTGATAGGATTACTTTTGCTTTAAATTTCTCAATTCCATTTAGTGCAAAATATTTTTCGATATTTAGAACTTTTTGCATGTNAAATTCTAAAGAGGTCTGTAATAAAATATCATTTTCNATTATCTGGATGGATCCTGAAATATTTTGATCNGGAATCATAGAATCAAAAAAACCTGTNAGANAATTTTTATCATTCTCATATAATGTGATATTTATATTANTTAATAAGAAATCATTTTGGGTGGAAAATTTAGAATTTTTAAAAGAATATTTATTAAAGCTCGTAANTANATTCTTTTTTGTATCAAAANACCCCTTGCTGGTTAGATACAAATTTATCTTGTAATCTTTTAAATTTTCTAAACTAAAAAGTTTCTGCCTTTCTATTATTTTCTCATTTAGTTCGAACAAAAGTGTGTAATAAAATTTATTTTCAGTGTTTTTGCTAAAAGTTTTTAAATTTTTATATGGAAGTTCATTAAGTAATCCATGGCTATCATTAATTGAAATTTTTCCATTTTCACTATGTATGTATGCAATATTTGAACTTAGACTTAAGCTCTCTGATTCAATCTGCAAATTATTTATTTTTAATTTAAAATCATAACTTGTATTTGATTCTAAATTTACCTGTTTTTCTTTAAAGTTCTTAATTTTNAGATGNTTTAGGANTATGAAATCATCTTCGAGAAATTTGAAAATACTTATACCAACACTTAATTCTTCTATTTCTGCAAACGATATATCATTTTTATTTAGTATTATTTTATAAATTTCTATTTTTGGATTTAATAAAGAGTTATTTGANTTAATATTCTCATATTCAACTTTATATTCACTTATCTTATTATTTAAAGATAAGATCATTTGAGGTTTGAAAATCAAAATNCTGTATAAAGTCATTAAAGTTATAAGAATAGAAAATATAGATATCAGNAGAATTTTTGCCATGTAATTGATTTTGTTCATATCCTAAATCTTTTTACAAAAGTATTTGGAAAATATGCTNNGATTAAAGCCAATAAAAAAACAAAAAAACAAATTAAATANAGTGCTTATAAATAAAGTTAAATATGAGAAATTGTATATGTTAATAATTAGCTGACTAAAACCTACATACGCTGAGGACGAAATTCCGAAAAATATACAAATTTGTAAATATGAGAACAATTTAAAAGAATTGGCATATAGATTNATTAAATAAGCTATTGTGCAGAAAAGAATCACATTAAANCCTAAATAAGAATTCGANAAGAAATCAACATAGATCCCGATTAAAAAAGCTTCATACGCGGTGATATTATCTTTAGATTTATATGCATAGAAAGAGAAGCATAAGAAGGTTAATGGAAGAAATACATAAACCTTTGANAGTAAACTCATTAAGTTATGGTCAACTATAGATATTAAGGTAATNAAAAAGAATTTTTTAAATAAACTCATTTTCATTTACTAGTGATTCCTATAAGGGTGCTATCCAGCGGATCTGAAAATAGTCTTATTTCGATTTCAGTAAGAGATGGTTCAATATTAACTATGGTATCTATTTTACCAATTTCTATGTTCTCAGGATATACACCGCCTAAACCAGACGTAAAAATAGTTTGACCAANCTCTAAANANTCTTGCCATATAAGAGGGTTATAAGAACAAATAATTTTAGATTTTTGTCCACTGCCTCTAGCATTACAATAAAATTTATCTGATGAAGATTTAATTGGTAAATAATGGTCAGTATCTGTTAAAAGAATTACTTCAGCTAAAATTTTAGAGTCAGTAACTTGTCCCAAAATTCCTGATTTATTAAAGACTACACTTTCTTGCAAATCATTCTTTTTGTCTGATGTGATTTCTATATACATAATGTGCNTATCACAACAATAAAAAATATTTGGATCCAGGCTTTTAACCTTGCCTAAATAAAAATTATTTTTCTGTTTTATATCTATAGATTTTTTTATAATTTNTGTTTTGTCAGCATTAAAGTTATTTTCTTGANATAAAAAGTAATTTTGTAAGAAGCTTTTATCTAATTCACCTTTAAGTAGAGTGTTTTCTTTTGTAAGTTTATCTTTTGAATTCATATTCATAAAAAAACTTTTAATTGGTGAATTAATATTTTCTACTATGAGATAATATGATGAAATTTTTATTGATTTAAAGCCGACCTTTATATTTTTAAAACCATTTGAAGTTATATCAAAATATAAAATTAATGAGCCNAGTGCTAAAGCTAATACATACGTTATTTTTTGACCAGGGGTTGGAGCATTCCTAGCCATTCAATTTATTCTGAGGATANAAGATCGATATTATATTTGTCCATTATTTCNAGAGCTTGGCCTCCGCCTCTTGCAACGCAAGTAAGTGGATCTTCAGCAACAATAACAGGGATACCCGTTGAGCTAGAAATTAATTTATCAAGATCTCTCAACAGTGCNCCTCCGCCAGTAAGAACAATTCCTCTTTCNGCAATATCAGCAGCAAGTTCTGGAGGTGATAACTCAAGCGCATTTCTTATAGCCCTCACCATTCCGTACAAAGGATCTTTCATTGCTTCAAAAATTTGTTCGCTATTTATATTAAAAGTTTCTGGTATTCCTTCTGCGAGATTTCTTCCTGTAATAGACATTTCCAATTTTTCTGACTCNGCAGTAGCACAACCAATAGTATATTTAATTTTTTCAGCTGTTGATTCGCCAATGACACATCCATAGTTTCGTCTGACCCATGATGTTATTGAATCATCCATCTTGTCACCNCCTATTTTTACAGATTCAGAATAAACAACTCCGTTTAAAGATAAGATTGCAATTTCAGATGTTCCCCCACCAATATCAACTACCATATTTCCACTAGCNTCCTCAACAGGTAAGCCGGCACCAATTGCAGCTGCCATAGGTTCTTCAATTAACTTTACATCTCTAGCTCCNGCACCTAAAACTGATTCTCTAATAGCCCTTCTTTCGACCTGAGTTGATCTACACGGAACACAAACTAAAACTCTTGGGCTAGGTTTTATAAAAAGCTTTTCGTGAACCTTTGCAATAAAATGTTGGAGCATTTTTTCTGTAACCTGAAAGTCTGCAATAACACCCTCTGATAGTGGTCTTATTGCTTTGATGTTACCTGGNGTTCTTCCAAGCATTTTCTTTGCTTCAGTTCCAACAGCAACCACAGTTTTTTGACCTCGGGANTCTCTGATAGCAACCACAGAAGGCTCGTTTAAAACAATACCAACATCTTTCGTATAAATCAAAGTATTCGCTGTTCCAAGATCTATTGAAAGATCATTAGAAAAATATCCACCTATCATTTTGAACAAGTTAAACTTCACACTCTTNCCTTNAATAAAATAATTTAATTAATTTAAAAGATAGGTTAATATCCCATCACTTAATTATAATAATATCCTATATATGGACAAGAAAACAGTAACAACCATATCTTACCTATCAAGACTAGAAATTGATAAGGATAAAGAAACTAAATTAATTCAAGATCTTGGGAATATTATTGAATTTGTTGACCAANTAAATGACGCGGATACAAAAAACGTAGATCCATTAACAAATCCCTTAGAAAAAACCGCCAAAACCCGCTCTGATAAGGTGACTGCGAAGAATCTAAAAAAAGAACTTTTAGATATAGCACCATCTTCAAACAATGACTACTTTTTAGTTCCAAGGGTGGTTGAGTGACAATTAAATACAAAACGATAAAAGAACTCAGAACTATGATTTCTCAAAAAGAGATATCCAATANAGAAGTTATTGAGGAAGTTTATAAATTAATCAAGGATAANGAGAATTTAAATGCTTTTATAACTCTTAATGAAGAAGATTCCTACAATAAGGCTAAAATCTTAGATACGCATTCATCTGATCTTCCTCTAGCAGGAATTCCTATTGCCCAAAAAGACCTTTTTTGNACGAAAGGATTAAGGACAACTTGTGGNTCAAAAATACTTGATAATTTTATTCCACCATANTCAGCAACAGTAATTGAAAACCTTGAAAATGCTGGTTGCATATCAATTGGTAAAACAAATATGGATGAATTTGCAATGGGTTCTTCCAATGAAACTAGTAATTTTGGTAATGTNTTAAATCCATGGGGAAATAATTTAGTTCCNGGTGGGAGTTCTGGAGGTTCTGCTTCTGCAGTTGCAGCCGGTATTGTTCCTGGAGCATCAGGAACAGACACAGGTGGCTCAATTAGACAACCTGCTTCACTTTGNGGAATAACTGGTTTAAAACCAACTTATGGACGTGTATCTCGATGGGGAATGATTGCNTTTGCTTCAAGCCTTGATCAAGCCGGTCCTATGGCNCGAACGGCTGAAGATTGTGCAATTATGTTAAATGAGATGTGTTCCCATGACATAAAAGATACGACATCATTAGATGAAAATATTCCAAATTTTGAGAATGATTTAAACNCATCTTTAAATGGGAAAAAAATTGGAGTTGTGAAGGATATAGATTTATCAAGCCTTGATAACAATATTATTGAAGTATATGAGAATTCATTGAATGAATTTGTTTCTCTCGGAGCTGAATTAGTTGAAATATCTTTGCCAAACCTTTCCTTATCTGTACCTACATACTATGTAGTTGCGCCAGCAGAGTGTTCGTCTAATTTATCTAGATTTGATGGGGTAAAATTTGGAAGAAGATCTGAAAACCCNAAAGATCTTGAAGAGCTCTATGTTCAAACTAGGTCACAAGGCTTTGGCGATGAAGTTAAAAGAAGAATCTTAATAGGCTCATACGTCTTATCAGCCGGTTATTATGATGCTTANTATAAAAAAGCTCAACAGGTTAGAAGACTNATAAAAAATGACTTTGATATAGCATTTTCTAATGTAGATGTAATTATGACGCCGACTACAAGAGGAACAGCTTTTGAAATTGGTTCAAAAGGAAGCGATCCAATTCAAATGTACTTAGAGGATTTATTTACAATTTCTGCAAATCTAGCTGGTTTACCTGCAATGTCTTTGCCTAATGGTATTGTAAATAATAAACCTACAGGACTTCAAATAATTGGAAATTTTCTAGAAGAAAGCTCGATTCTAAATTTTGCACATATTTATCAAACNAAAACAAACTGGCATATGTATACACCTGAAGGAGTAATAAAGTGACCTGGGAAACAGTAATTGGATTAGAAATACATGCACAGCTCTCAACAAAATCCAAATTGTTTTCTGGCGGCTCTACTGAATTTGGTGCTGAATCAAATACACATGTTGATCTTGTTGATATGGGTCTTCCGGGTGTGCTTCCTGTTGCAAANAGGGAAGCTTTCTACAAAGCTATTAGGTTTGGGTTNGCAACAGGTGCTGAAATAAATCAAACTTCCCTTTTTGATAGAAAGAATTATTTTTATCCTGATCTGCCAAANGGTTATCAAATTACTCAAATGACTAAGCCTATTGTTGAAAAAGGNGCTATAAAAATATTTACCGATGGAAATGAAAAAATGATAAATATTACAAGAGCNCATCTAGAAGAAGATGCAGGAAAATCAATTCANGACCTTTTTGACGGTGAAACCGGAGTAGATTTGAATAGAGCAGGTACGCCTTTGCTTGAAATTGTTTCAGAACCTGAAATTTCAAGTGCAAAAGAAGCTGTTGCATACTTTAAAGCTATTAGACAGCTTGTTACCTTTTTAGATATATGTGATGGAAATATGGCTCAAGGATCNATGAGATGTGATGTAAATGTTTCAATTAAAAAAACTGATGATAAAAAATTGGGNATAAGAGCTGAATTAAAAAATTTAAATTCTTTTAAATTCATTGAAAAAGCAATTAACTATGAAATTGAAAGACAAATAAGAGTAATTGAAAATGGAGAATCTGTTACTCAAGAAACAAGACTTTATGATAGTGAAAAAAATGAAACAAGATCAATGCGTTCCAAAGAAGAAGCTAATGATTACAGGTATTTTCCTTGTCCAGATCTATTGCCTGTTGTGATCTCTGATAAAGAATTGCAAGAAATTCAAAATAATCTTCCTGAACTTCCTGAAGAAAAGGAAAATAGATATATTTCTGAAATTGGNCTNGCACCATCGGAGGCTAAAATTATATCTTCTTCAAAGACTATGGCTGATATGTTTGAAGATGCTGCAAAAAGAACTGATGATGCAAAACTTATTGCTAAATGGCTTATTGGTGATGTAAGCGCTCTTTTAAATAAAGATAATATTGAGATTGATGAATCAAATCTATCTTCTGAAAATTTTGGAAAATTAATNGAAAGAATAACTGATAACACCATTTCTGGAAAAATTGCTAAATCTGTTCTTGAGGAAGTATGGAAAAATGGATCTGATGTTGATGAAATAATTAAAGAAAAAGGTCTNGTTCAAATTCAAGATGAGTCATTGCTCGAAGAGATAGCTATTGCTGTAATAAATGATAATCCTAAACAAGTTTCTGCATATAAAGCTGGAAAAGAAAANTTATTTGGTTTTTTTGTTGGCCAAGTAATGAAAGAAACACAAGGAAAGGCTAATCCAAAAAGTATTAACGAAATTTTAAAGAAAATCCTTAATTAAAGAATAAACATACTAAGTGTTTCAGCAACAAATGCAGGTTTTTCTACTCCTTTTATTTCCATAGTTACCTCAGTCTTAGCAAGATACTGTCCTGGGTTCTTTTCATTTACATCGATACACTTCATATGTATTCTAACTTCAGAATTAACAGGCACTGGACTTAAAAACCTTACTTTGTCTAAACCGTAATTTAGTCCCATCTTAGTGCCTTCTATAACCATACCTATTTCTTGCTCAAAAGGAATCCCAGCTACTANNGATAAGGAGAGAAAACCATGAGCAATTGTCGAACCAAACACTGGTNTTGCTTGCTCAGGATCAACATGTATAAATTGATGATCCATTGTTGCATCTGCAAATTTATCTATTCTATCTTGATCAATTGTTACCCACTCTGACACTCCAACTTCAGTCCCAAGNACTGTATTAATTTCTGACGGTTTTACAATTTTTAGCATACTATTTCTCCATATAATAATTATTGTATTCTTCTCTTAGCTCNAACTTTTGCAATTTGCCTGTTGCTCCATGAGGAAGTTCTTTTAAGAAAATAATTTCATCTGGCAGCCACCATTTAGCTACTTTGTCCTTTAAAAATTCCTTAATACTTTCTTTTTCAATTGGCTCTCCAGAATTAGTTACTACAAACAACATTGGTCTTTCATCCCACTTTGGNTGTGGGATGCCAACTACGCATGCCTCAGCAACCTCAGGATGTCCAAANGCAGCATTTTCCAAATCAATTGAACTTATCCATTCCCCTCCTGANTTTATTACATCCTTGGCTCTATCTTTAATAGTCATATATCCATCTTCATCTAATACTGATATGTCGCCAGTATCAAACCACCCTTGAGCATCAACAGCATCTTTATCGGCTTTAAAATATTTTTTAAGAATCCATGGTCCTCTAACCATTAAGTGACCTTGTGACTCTCCATCTTTAGGNAGTTCATTNCCTTCATCGTCTACTACTTTTAGTTCAACGCCATATATCGGTCTTCCTTGTTTAAGCTGGATTGCGTATTTATGTTCNTTTGACATTTTTGACATTTCTGGTGTTGGAACGTTGGTTGTTCCAAGAGGACTCATCTCTGTCATNCCCCAAGCATGTATCACATTTACATCATGGACTTCATCAAATTCTTGAAGAGTTGCAAGTGATAATGCAGAACCACCTATAATTGTATTTTTTACAGATGAAAGGATTTTATTATTTTCTCTGCAATAGGCCAATAAACCCATCCATATTGTGGGCACTCCNAAAGCAAGAGTCACATCCTCTTGATCAATTAATTCATAAAGTGGNTCTCCCTCCATTTGCATGCCTGGCATTATTAATTTAAGACCATTCATAGGACCAAAATATGGAATACCCCATGCTAAAACATGAAATAAAGGTACCACCATAAGAATTGANTCATCAGGTTGAATTGTCATTGCAGTTAATGCAGCTTGAGCATGTATAACATTTGATTTATGGCTATATAAAACTCCTTTAGGATTTCCTGTTGTACCTGAGGTATAACATAACGCACATGCAGCATCGTCATCTAAAATTGGCCATTGGTAATCTTCATCTCCATCTTTAATGTATTCTTCATAAGAAATTGCATTCTTAAGTGAAGTCTCAGGCATTTCACTCTCTTCGCATAAAATAATATATTTTTCNACGGTATTTAAATTCTCCTTGATTGCTTCAAGTATTGGAATGAAAGGTAGTTCAACNAAAATAATTTTATCTTCTGCATGATTTATAATATAAACAGCTTGTTCTGGATGTAATCTGAANTTAAGCGTATGAGTTACGGCTCCCATGCCGGATATCCCATAATACATTTCTAGATGTCTGTATGTATTTAGGGCTAAAGTTGCAATGATATCTCCTTTTTTAATACCATCTTTTTCAAGTGCTGATGCTAATTTTCTAGATCTTATGCATACTTTTTCATAATTTGATCTATGGATTTCGCCTGAGACTAATCTACTTATTATTTCNGTTTTTGGATGAACCTCCTTGGCNTGCTCAATTATGCCAGCAACATTCGGTGTCCATTTTTGCATATCTCCAATCATTTGAATTGCTCCCTTNACTTGTTTGTTATAAATTATATAAGAAGCAACATTATTTGATAACAAAAATTATGAATATAAAAGAAGGTATTGAAAAAAGGTTTTCCGTTAGAGCTTTCACTGATCAAGTTCCTANCATGAATATTATTAAAGAAATCTTAGAAATGGCAAATTCTGCGCCCTCCGGAGGAAATATTCAGCCATGGAAAGTTTATGTGCTAAATGAAGATTCAAAAACAACACTAGCTGAAAAAACGCTTAATAANTTTGATACAGGAGTACAAGAAGAGATAGAGTATGATATCTATCCAAAGCCATTNGCAGATGAATATAAAAAAAGAAGGCATGAATGTGGTGCNGATATGTACAATGCGCTATCCATTGAAAAAGATGATCTTGATTCTAGATTTANACAAATTAGAGAAAATTATAATTTCTTTGGAGCGCCAATTGGAATGATTATAACTATTGATANNTCCTTTGGAAGCAATGGATGGGGTCATGTTGGAATGTTCCTCGAAAATCTNTGGCTAAGTGCCATTCATCATGGTTTAGGCTTATGTNTACAGGAATCATGGTCTATTTATCCTAAAACTGTTAAAGATGCCACAGGCCACCCAGATAATGAAATTGTTTGGTGCGGANTCGCAATTGGATATGCTGATGAAAGTGATCCAATAAATAACTATAGAACAAAGAGAGAAGAACTTGATTCGTTTGTAAAATTTATCTAATTAGTCATAAGTGCAAAAATCTAGTGAAATAAAATTTAAAAATTCTTATGCAAAAGAACTTCATGAAATTTGCGAAAGATGTTTTCCAGTTGGTTATNAAGGGTCGGAAATACTNCTAAAAAACTATAGTCTTGCAGAGGAGTTAGGATTAAATAAAAATTTTGTTAATTCTGAAGAGTGCCTAGAATTATTTTCAGGANTTTCTTTATCAAAATCTTCATTGCCAATAGCCCAAGGATATTCNGGACATCAATTTGGATATTTTAATCCACAATTGGGAGATGGAAGAGCAATCCTTTTAGGTGAAATTACCAATAAAGATATTCAATTAAAAGGCATCGGAAAAACTCCTTATTCCAGAAGAGGAGATGGAAAATCCTCTTTAGGNCCTGTATTAAGAGAATATATTGTCAGTGAGTTCATGCATAGAGCAAAAATCCCAACAACAAGATCNCTTTTTGCAATAAAAACTAATGAAAATGTTGTTAGAGAAACAGAACAGCCAGGTGGAATTCTTGCCCGCGTTGCTAAAAGTCATATAAGAATTGGTACATTTGAATATGCAAAAACCAAAAATAATGAAGTTCTNAAATCATTAGCTGATTATTCAATAAGCAGGCATTTTCCAGATTTAAATGAAACAGATAATAAATATTTAAGTTTCTTTGCCGCTGTTTGTAATAAACAAGCGATGTTAATTGCAAAATGGATGAGCTTGGGTTTTGTTCATGGTGTTATGAACACCGACAATATNACAATTTCAGGAGAGACAATAGATTATGGTCCATGTGCTTTTATGGATAGATATGACCCAAAATCTGTTTTTAGCTCAATTGATCATAATGGAAGATACGCATATGAGAATCAACCNATTATTCTTGTTTGGAATCTNTCAAAATTTGCAGAAACTCTTATACCTCTAATTNACGAAAATCCTGGAAAATCATTAAATCAACTCAATGAAGTTTTGCAATTAGTAACACCTACTTATCAGGAATATTTTTATAAGGAATTNTCAAAAAAACTTGGCTTAACAAAGTTAAATAANACTGCTATTAATGTAATTGAAGAATATTTAAAAATACTAGAATCACATTCAATTGACTTTACTCAATCTTTTAGAGATCTCTCGAAAATGATTAAAAAAACTGAAGTTAAAAAATCAGTATTTTCAGATGTACCAAATTTCAATANNTGGTATCTCAAGTGGCAGAATCAACTATGTCAAAAAAGCGACATCAGAATGGATGATATAAATCCTTGCTACATTCCAAGAAATCATATGATAGAAGATGCTCTTATTGATNCCATGAACGGTAGTTACTNAAAAATTAATAAAATTCTTAATGTNTTGGAGAATCCTTTTGTGGAGTCACCTAATTTTGAGGAATANGGATTACCAGCATTNAATATTAATCAAAATTATGTTACTTATTGTGGTACTTAGATAATACCAAGAGTAAACCTATTATGATTTTGATAATCGNTTAATGAACGTATTTTTGAAAAACCATTTTTTTTTAAAATATTAGTCACTTCAGTATGCTGATTAAATCCATGTTCAAAAATAAGCATCCCATTCTTTTGTAATATTTTTTTTGATTGCTCGGAAATTTTAATTATTTCGTGTAATCCATTATCTGATGCAATTAAGGCTTGCTTTGGTTCATAGCTTAAATTTTTTAGATGTGGGTCATTTTCTGATATGTATGGAGGGTTGCTTACAACTACATCAAGAGAATGCTCATTAAAACAAGATAGCCAATCAGAATTAATCAAGTAAAAATTATCTGCACAAAGTTTTTTTTTATTTATATTTGCAACATCTAAAGAATCTACANAATAATCAGAGCCATAAACCTTAAATTTAGGATTTTTTAAAGCTATTGAGATACCTATACACCCAGATCCAGTTCCAGCATCTAATATTTTAATATTTTCTGAAAAATGATACTTGTTAATAAAATCTACTAATAATTCAGTTTCGGGTCTAGGTATTAAAACTCGATGATCAACGTAAAAATCTTCCTCAAAAAATTCTGTTGACTTTAAAATATAGTCTAGTGGAACTTTCTTTTGTTTTTTCTCAAAAAAGTTATTAATTAGTTCTTCTTCTTTATTTGTAAGGGTTTTTTCGATATTTGCAAATATGTCACTGTCNTTAAATTGGAGTCTTTTTTTAAGAAAAAAAATAAATTCATTTTTAATTTCCAAATTTAAAGGGAATGCCTCATCGATAATATTTTTAAAGTGGGTTAAATTCTTAGGCAATTATTCAGATTCAAGTTGTGAGAGCATGACTAGCTGATTCTCTGCTAATAGTGCATCGCATATGGTTTTGATATCCCCATCCATGATTTGGTCTAGATTGTGTTGGGTAAGCTTGATTCTATGATCAGTCATCCTGCCTTGTGGGAAATTNTATGTTCTTATTTTTTCACTTCTATCACCTGTTCCTACCAAAATTTTTCTTTCGCTTGCTATGCTTTCTTGCTGACTGTCTATTTCTTGTTGTTTNAGTTTTGCTGCAAGCAAAGATAACGCTTTTTCTTTATTTTTATGCTGTGACCTTCCATCTTGGCACTCAACCACAATCCCACTCGGTATATGAGTTAATCTAACTGCTGAATCTGTTTTGTTTACATGTTGGCCNCCAGCACCTGATGCACGAAAAGTATCAACTCTTAAGTCATTTTTATCAATATTTATATCCTGTACTTCTTCTACCTCGGGCAAGATTGCAACTGTACATGTTGACGTATGAATTCTNCCTTGTGATTCTGTTTCTGGAACTCTTTGCACCCTATGAACACCTGATTCAAATTTNAGAACTTTAAAAACACTTTTACCGTTAAGTTTTGCAACAACTTCTTTTAAGCCACCTTGCTCTGAAGACTTTATATCTATTACTTCAAGGTTCCAACCCTCTCTCTCTGATAAACGTGTATACATTCTAAATAAATCACCAGCAAAAATACCTGCCTCATCACCACCAGCACCTGCTCTTATTTCTAAATAAGCAGAACCGTCATCTGCAGAATCTTTTGGAAGAAGCATGAGTTTTAATTCTTGTTCTAATGACTCTGGCTTATCTTCATAATTTTTAAGATCATCTTCAGCAAGTGACTTTAGTTCATCGTCTNCAGAATTAAGAATATCTTGTGCATCCTCTATATTCTTNATAGTTAGACTATATTCATNAAACTTTTCGACAATAGGTTTTAATTCAGAAAACTCTTTATTTAGCTGTGTATATTGTTCAATATCTTTAACNGTTTCAGGGTTAACCAAAAGNCCCTCGATTTCATTTAATCTATTTTTAAGTTGATCAAGCTTTTTAAGCATCGAATCATGCATTATCAAAAAATCTCTTTATCATGGATTCAATTATNTGATCTTCANTATTTTTAATATCTTTGAAATTATTTGAAGCTAAATCATTAATCTCCATTGTTTTAATGGCTTTTACGAGTTCAGAAAAATCTTTAGTTATTTTGAATTGATTTAATTCTTCATCGGACAAGCTTGATANAAATTTTTCAAGCTGAGAGCTTAAATGNTCTTTGGAAGATTTTTTGNAGAATTCATTNAGTGCTTTTTNAGCTTCTAATACAATAANATTCATTGCTTTTTCCGCTTCAATAGATCTTTGACCAAAATTTTCTTGAGTAATTTTTTCNATATCATCTATAGAAAAAAGATAAGCTTGCTCAATAGTCCTAATCTCTTCTTCTATATTTCTTGGAACTCCTAAATCTATAAGCAACATNGGCTTATTTTTTCTAACCTGTAGGGCATTTTCAACCGCACCTTTTCCAATTAAAGGTAGTTCAGTTGATGATGATGCTATCACAATATCTGCATTTTCAAGTTGATCATGCAAGGACTCTAGTGAGGCTGATAGTATTTCATAATTATCATTTAATTTAATTTTTTTAATTGATCGATTAACAGATTTAATTTTATTGATGCCTTTTTTATATAAATTTTCTATTACATTATGAGCCAATGANCCTGCNCCAACTACNAGTATATTTTGATCCTGAGGATTCTCGAAAATATTTTTTATAAGCTTTAAAGCTAGACCACTGACGGATAGTGAATTAAGTCCTATATCAGTTTCTGATCTTGCTTTTTTTGATATNTCAAAGACTTTTTCAGATAAATAAGATAGGTTTCTTCCAAGGATATTAAGATCCTTGGCTCTCTTATATGCTGACTTAAACTGGCCAAATATCTCTTGTTCGCCAAGCACTTGTGAATCAATTCCTGAAGCAACTTTGCACATATGTACCAANGCATCATGACCGGACAAAAAATAAAAGCTTTCTTGTGAAATATCAGTAATGCTTAATGTTTTAAATACTTCATTAAGTACTTTTTTATTGATATTCTTCTTTCCAAAAAAATATAATTCTGTTCTATTACAAGTAGAAATTCCAAAAAAAGACTCGATCTCTTGCCNAAAAACTTCTTTTAGACGAATATCTAAAAAAACTTGATTAGACTCATTTATAATAAACTTTTCTCTCTCAGAAACATTGGAGGTTTTGTGGTTGATGCCAAAAAGTTGTAATTCCATATTAAATAAAATTTATCTACTTGCTATTGTTGTTTTTATTTCCTCTTGTGCGAGCACTAAAAAGGATAATCCAGCACAATTTAATGGAAAAATTATGATAAGCCAAGACAATAATAAGCTCTCAACGTTTAATATTGTGCTAAATATCAATAAAAAAGAATCTATTATACAGATTAAGAAGCCATTTTATGGAAATGTCTTAAAAATTGAGTTNAAAAAAGGAAAANNCACANTTTTTATCCCCTCAGAAATGTCTGAGCCATTTTATATTCCAGAGCTTATAGAAAGNAACTTTAAATTCTGGCTTAATCAGTGCATNTATTCTAATGAACTCTTTGTATACGAACCCATAGAACAATCAAATTTCATTTTTGATTGCAAGAAGNATAGAAATAAGACTAACTTTACTATTAAATATTACGATTTTAATCTTGAGGGATTTCTTATATAAGCTATGGATAAAATCAAGACTATATGCCCTGCAAAAATTAATTTATACCTGAAAGTTTTAGATAAAAGAGCTGATGGTTATCATAATATCGAAACTTCTTTTCAATTAATTGATTTAAGTGACAAAATGTCATTTGAATTAAGTAAAGATAATATTTCTATAAGTTCAAATGAAANATTTNTATGCGGTAAAAATAATACAATCTATCGTTCTGTNCTTAAAATTAAAAAAATGTTTAATATTGATAATGGTGTAAAAATCAATATNAATAAAAAAATACCTATTGGTGCTGGGCTTGGAGGTGGAAGCTCAAATGCAGCTTCTACAATAGTTGCTTTGAATAACTTGTGGAATCTTAATCTTGATGAAAAAGAATTAATTGATATTGGTAAAGCTATTGGTGCTGATGTTCCTCTTTTTATTTATGGTAAAAATTCAATTGGCAGAGGAATTGGTGAGAAATTAAAATTTGCTGATTCAATTCAAGATAATTTGCTNATTATTCAGCCAGACATTCATAATTCAACAAAAAAAATGTTTGAAGCATTAGATAAATCAAAAAAAGAAAACAATTTTTTTGNTAATTCAATACAAAATGATTTTTGGAATGTATTTATCAANAATAACAAAGATATAAGTTACTTTTACAATAAAAATTCTAAAGATTATGAATTAAATCTGACTGGAACAGGGTCATGTATGTATATCAGATATAATAATGAAGAGGAATTAAATAAAATTTTGAAAAAAATACCAGCTAATTGGAGATTCTTTTTCTGTAAACCATTACAATATTCGCCGATATGTTATATCAAATAGTTTTGGGGTGTAGCCAAGCGGTAAGGCAACGGGTTTTGATCCCGTCATGCGTAGGTTCGAATCCTACCACCCCAGCCATCCTATATAATAAATCNTGNGNTAANTATGAAAAATAATAACGGGCTAGATATTTTTACAGGNACAGCTAACCCAGACTTNGCNAATGAAGTATCAAGTATACTTGGAACTAANCTTGCGCCAGCNGATGTGGGATATTTCTNAGATGGCGAACTAAAAGTCGAAATTCAAGAAAACGTTAGAGGACATGATACTTTCATAATCCAGTCAACGTGCTCTCCAACAAATAAAAATGTTATGGAGNTAATGTTAATTGCTGATGCATTAAAAAGATCATCTGCTTCAAAAATTACTGCTGTTGTTCCTTATTATGGCTATGCAAGGCAAGACAGAAGAGTAAGATCTGCTAGGGTGCCAATTAGTGCAAAAGTTATTGCTGATATGTTTGCTTCAGTTGGCATTGACAGAGTGCTTACAATAGATCTTCATTCAGAAACTATTCAAGGTTTTTTTGATATGCCTGCTGATAATGTGTATGCAACCAAATTCATGGTAGACGACATAAAAGAAAATAATGACAGAGATGAGGTTGTAGTTGTGTCGCCTGATGTTGGAGGNGTTGTCAGAGCAAGAGCTTTAGCTAAATTACTTGATGATACTGATCTGGCGATAATTGATAAAAGAAGAGCAGCTGCTAACCAATCAGAGGTTATGAATATCATAGGAGATATTGATGGCAAAGTTTGCATTGTTCCTGACGATATAATTGATACAGCAGGAACACTTTGCAATGCAGCAAATGCTCTAAAAGATAGTGGAGCNAAAGCAGTNAAAGCATATATTACTCATCCAGTCTTNTCTGGACCTGCAATTAAAAGATTAGAAGANTCGGCTATAGATGAATTAGTTGTAACAAATTCAATTCCTTTGTCCCAAGATGCTCAAAAATGCAGTAAAATACGCGTCATTTCATTGGCTACAATAATTGCTGAGTGTATTAAGAGGTTGAGCAATGAAGAGTCACTCAGTGAAATGTTTTTATAGGGATAATTTATGACAGATCAAATAATATTAAATGCTGATCCAAGAGAAAGAACAGGATCTAATAAAGCAAGAGTAATCAGAAAAGTTGATGGTATGGTCCCTGCTATAGTTTACGGAGACGAAAAAGAAACTATTAATATCAAACTTAAATTAAACGAGCTAACAAAAGCTTCTNAGAATGAGCTTTTTTATACTCAAGTTTTGCTGATCAAAACTGGTGAAAATGAAGAAAANGTTGTTCTAAAAGAATTACAAAAAGATCCAGCTAANGGTAAATTTCTTCATGCTGATTTTCAAAGAGTCTCAAGAAAAACTAAACTTAAAGTTGTCATTCCAGTTAATTTTGTAAATGAAGAAGAATGCATTGGAGTTAAAGAGGATGGTGGTGTTGTTGCAAAGACTATCAGAGAAATAGAAATTATGTGCCTAGCTGGAGATATTCCTGAGTCGATNNATNTCGACATAGCTAATCTTAATTTGGGAGATTCTCTAAGGTTAACAGAGATTTCATTACCAGAGGGTTCTGAAATTCCTGGATTAACTGAGGAAACAGATCAGATGATTGTATCTGTTAATGCTCCAAAAGCTGTTGAAGAAGATCCAATTGAACAAGAACTTGAAGANGGTGAGATGCCTGANGGTGAAGAGTCATCTGNGGATNCAAGTGGTGATGAGTCTGCAGCTTCTGAAGAAACTACTGAAGAGAATAGCTCCGAAGAGAGCTAATTTAATGTACAAGCTCTGTATTGTAGGATTAGGTAATCCTGGGCAAAAATACAATCAAACTCGTCATAACATCGGAAAAGATTGGCTAGTTAGTTTAGCTAAAAATTATNATGTTAATTTTATAAACAAATCAAAGTTTGAAGCTGAAATTGGGGAGTCGGACTCAGGTAATATTTTATGGGTAATTCCATCTAATTATGTAAATAATTCAGGTAGAACTATTTCAAAAATATTAAAAGCAACGAATTTAAATCCTGAAAATATTTTAATAATTCATGATGAGCTTGATTTAGAGGTTGGTACTATCCGTTTAAAAAACTCTGGTGGGCATGGTGGACACAATGGAGTTAGAGATATTATCAATAAAANTGGTGCTGAAACATTTTCAAGGNTAAGAATTGGAATTGGACATCCAGGCTCAAAGAGTGAAGTTACAAATTGGGTTTTAAATAAATTTATGACTGTTGAAAAAAAGAATTTAGAGCAGTCATATGAAAAGTTTTGTGACATATTTGATTTAATTTATGAAGGAAAATTCGATGAAGCTCAAAAACTTCTTCATACAAAATATTAATTATGGGATTTAAGTGTGGAATAATTGGGCTTCCAAATGTTGGAAAATCAACATTGTTTAACGCTCTTACNAAATCTGAAATACCNGCTGAAAACTTTCCTTTCTGCACAATTGATCCAAATATTGGTAAAGTTCCTCTACCAGACAAAAGATTAATAGAATTAAATAAGATAATTAATACTAATAAAATTATTCCTGCTTCCCTTGATCTTGTTGACATTGCTGGTTTGGTTAAGGGTGCTTCAGATGGAGAAGGTTTGGGTAATTCATTTCTATCAAATATTAGAGAAATGACAGCTCTTGCACATGTTGTCAGATGCTTTGAAGACGAAAATATCACACATGTAGATGGCTCAGTAAATCCAGCAAGAGATGCTGAAATTATAAATTTAGAATTGATATTTTCAGATCTTGAAACGGTTTCTAAAAGAATCGCTAAATGTGAAAAACTTCTTAAAACAAACGATAAAGATAATAAATTACAACTTGATGTTTTAATGCTTCTAAAAAAAGATTTAGAAAATGGAAGTTTAATTAGCCTAAATGATTTTGGTGAGGAAGAACAAAAAATTATAAAAAGTTTTCAACTATTATCTTCTAAACCTTCTTTCTTCATTGGAAATATGAATGAGACTGAGAAATCAAAAAAATATATTGACGAATTAAACATATTTGCAGAAAAAAATAATTCATTTGTAATCCCAGTATCAATAAAAACTGAGCATGAGATTTCAGTTTTAGAAGAAGAAGAGAAAAAAGAATATCTTGAAATCCTTGGTATAGATGAGCCAGTTTTAAATAAGATCATTTTTGAGGGCTATAAACTTCTTGGCTTAAAGACCTTTTTTACTGCGGGTCCCTCAGAAATTAGAGCATGGACCATAAAAAATGGTTTCACAGCTCCAAATGCTGCAGGTGTAATTCATTCTGATTTTGAAAGAGGTTTTATAAAAGCTGAAGTAATTGATTTTGACGACTTTATCAGAAATGGTGGCGAATTAGGTGCAAAAGAAAATGGCAAATTAAGACTTGAGGGTAAAGATTACTTGGTGAAAGATGGGGATGTTATTCATTTCAAATTCAATGTATAAGCATTCAAAAATTATTGACTCTTATAATTTAAGGCTTATCATTCAACGATTGGCTATGTAGCTCAGATGGTTAGAGCACAGCACTCATAACGCTGGGGTCGGTGGTTCAATTCCACCCATAGCCACCATATCTACTTTTTAAGATATGCCAGAATAATGATAATGGCTACAAGCCCAAGGATTCCATCAGGCCCAATAAGATTTAATAATTCGGATATGTTGTTATATACGTTACCAACAAATGGAGCGTTGGATCCAAATATTATCCCGAGTAATAAAGCTGCAGAAACAATTGGCACAAGAACATC
>PBKI01000013.1 GCA_002721385.1 Gammaproteobacteria bacterium | reverse complement strand
GATATCGCATCCCTAATGGGGCTTAGCGATAAACTTGCAACTCTTAACTATGATAGGTATCAATCATGGACAGCTGCAAAAAAAGTTTCTAATGACTCAAAGCCATCTATGTTGGTATTTAAGGGAGATGTATATCAAGGACTCCAAGCCGAAGATTTAACAAAAATTGAAATGAACTTTGCGCAAAAACATATCAGAATTTTATCTGGTTTATATGGCATATTGAGGCCTTTAGACTTAATGAAGCCTTATCGACTAGAAATGGGAACAAAACTAGAAACAAAAAACGGTAAAAATTTGTATGAATTCTGGGGCAATAAAATTCAAAAAAATGTTTTAGACGAATTAAAGAATCTGAGGTCTGATCTATTGATAAATCTTGCTTCTAATGAATACTTTTCAGCTTTAGGTAAGTTACCTGAAGACATAAATACCATTTCTCCAGTATTCAAAGACTACAAGAATGGAAAGTATAAGATTATTAGTTTTTATGCTAAAAAAGCTAGAGGATTAATGGCCAGATGGATTATTCAAAATAAAGTTAAGGATTTTGAAGACTTAGTGAAATTTAACGTTGATGGATATAAATATTCTAAGGCTGAATCCACAATATCAACTCCAGTCTTTTTAAGAAAGCTTTAAGAATTAGATTCGTTAAATTTCTTTACTTCAACAAGTTCAGCAAATGACGCATCTCTTTTTTCCATGTTTGCAGTCATTTGTTCAGTCATATCCTTTTGACTTAACATCGCACCACTCCATAATGCATTATATTCTAAACTATCTTCTATATTATGGTCTCTCGAGTAATTCATTACAGCTTTGAGACCATAAATTGCAACAGGTGATTTTGAAGCAATTTCACTAGCAAGCTTATTTGCAGCATCAAATAATTCTTCATGTGACTTGAAGGTGTCACTAACTAATCCTGCATTTTTTGCTTCATCAGCATACATTCTTCTGCCTGTATACGCCATTTCTCTCATTTTAGAATCTGGAATTATCTTTGGAAGTCTTTGTAGTGTTCCAACATCTGCTGCCATACCTATGTTTATTTCTTGAATACAGAAAAATGCATCATCAGACGCAAGACGAATATCACAAGCTGTAACCATATCAACAGCTCCACCAATACATCCGCCATGAATTGCAGCTATAACAGGGACTCTTATTTTTTCAAGCGAACTAATATAGCTCTGTAACTCTTTAGCTACTCTATAAACAGCCTCACCAATTCTAGCGTGGTCAGGTTTTTTGTTATCAGGAATGTTGTCTACTCCATTTGAAAAAGCGCTTAGATCCATGCCAGCACAAAAATGTTTTCCAGTTGAGGACATCACAACAACCCTTATATCAGCATTTCTATTGATGACTTCTAAAACCTCATCAAGCTCAACCCAAAAATCCCTGGACATTGTATTTAGTTCATCTGGCCTAGAAAGAACAAGATTTGCAATATGATTATTCACATCTAGTTTAAAACAATTAAATTGATTTTTATTCATTATTGACCTGCCATTTCTAAAGATTCATTTACTATTTTTCTCATCTTTTCAACATGCTTAAATGTTTTATGATGCGAAAGAACGACTTTTCTTTCTTCACTCAAAAGAACAAGCATTTTTTTTAATTGTTCCAGATTTTCTATTATTTTATTATCCATAATTTTTTTATTTGTATCTTAAATTTTAATAATAAGCATTATAATGCTCTTAAACAATGAAAGCACTAAGACAAATTTTTTTAACTATATTTATTGTACATTCAATAAATTTATTTTCTGACGAGTCTGATAAAACATATCAAGAGCAATCAATGCTTTCGGTATTATATGCGCAAACATCAGCAGAATTTTCAGCTAACAACATACAAACATACAAAAATGCAAAAATCGCCTTAGACTTGGCATTAGAAGATAAGAGCTGGACTGCAGCAATTGAGCAAAAGGGCAAATTTGGAAATAAAAAACCAGCTATTATTTTAGATGTTGATGAAACTGTTTTAGATAATATTCCATTTCAGGCAAGAACCATTCTTAAAGGTGTTTCTTATCCAGATGGATGGGTTGAATGGGCACAAGAAGGAAATGCTTCTGTTGTTGCAGGAGCATATGACTTTCTTCAATATGCTAACAAAAAAGGTGTAAAGATTTTTTACGTCACTAATAGGATTCATATTTTAGAAGATGCAACAAGAGAAAATTTAATAAACCTTGGGTTACCTTTTGATTTTGATAAAGATGTTTTGCTTATGAGAGATGAAAATGGATGGACTGGTGACAAAACACGTAGACGAGAATTGATATCAGAAAATTATAGAATTTTACTTATGGTGGGTGATCAATTGACCGATTTTATATCATCTGATGAATCTTATGTTTCATATGAACAAAGAAAAAAGATTGCTGATAAGTATTCCGATATGTGGGGCGAGAAATGGTTTGTCATAACTAACCCAATGTATGGAAGATGGGAGTATTCTATTTATAATAATCAAAATCCTGGATCTGAAAAGAAAGCTATTGAACTTCGAAAGAAAGCCTTGAGACCTAAAAATTAGATATGCAGAAATTGTATTTATTTATACTAATTTTTCTTGTGGGTTGCTCAGGCTCTTCTGAGGAATCAATTAAAATGGGCTTCAAAGATACAGAAATATTAGAAATTAAACGTTTCACTGAAGAAAGCAAAGCAAAAAATGTTATTTTGGTTATTGGTGATGGCACTGGAATAAATCAAATCACTTTATCTAGAATGGCTATTGGAGGTAAAGATTATAGATTGGCCATTGACCAGATGCCAATTTTTGGAATGTCTCTTACCCATTCATTTAATGATATCTATACTGATTCTGCTGCAGCTGCAACTGCATGGTCCGCAGGTCAAAAAACTAAAAATAGATATTTATCAATAGACTCAGAGAAAAATAAACTCGAATCAATACCTGAAAAATTTTTTAAGAAAGGTTATTTAACTGGAATAGTAGCTACATCTTCGATAACGCATGCTACACCTGCTGCTTTTTATGCCCATATTGATTCAAGGTATAAAGAGAAAGAAATAGCAAATCAATTATTATTATCTAAAATTAATATTGCATTAGGAGGTGGAGCTAAGTTTTTTGATCTTAAAAATGCAGCTCAAACACATGTAATTATTGATCAAAAAGAACTTTTAGAATTTGATTTTAAAGAAGATAAAAAAATTCTAGGTTTATTCGACGAAGACGGAATTATAAGATCAGTTGATAAACCTTCTCAAAAAGATATGACCAATTTTGCCTTAAAGCAGCTTAGCATGAATGAATCTTGCAATGGATTTTTTTTGATGTCTGAAGCCAGTCAGATTGATTGGGCAGCTCATGATAATGATGCTAAAAGTATGATCACTGAATTTAAAGATTTTGATAACACCATTCGAGAGCTAATAAATTTTGTAACAAAAGATATGAACACTCTTTTGTTAATTACAGCAGATCATGAAACAGGTGGATTGCAAATTATGAATGAGAAGGATAATAATATTATTATTCAATGGGGGACTGGCAGACATACCGGAATTCCTGTTGGCGTTTATGCTTATGGACCTGGCGCACATTTATTTTCAGGATTGATGGATAATACAGACATTCATAACAAAATCCTTGATGCAGTAGATTATGCAAATCTCGAAAATTCTGAATGCAGGGCATATCAATGAAATTCACAGAACAATTCTATAACGAAACAATAAATCCTCTAACTGAGTGTGTGGAATCTGCTTCAGAAGAGATTATGAAGATATATAAGAGTGACAATTATGAAGCATCAAACAAAGAAGATGGTTCACCTTTAACTGCAGCCGATAAAAGATCGAATGAGATAATTTTGAAGAGCTTAGAAAAGATCTCACCTTCGATACCAATAATATCTGAAGAAACTTTTGATGCTGAAATGATCAGAGATTTGCCAAATATTTATTGGCTTGTAGATCCACTAGATGGCACTAGAGAATTTATTAACAAAACAGATGAATTTACTGTAAATATAGCTTTAATAGAAAAACAGAAAACAGTTTTTGGAATTGTTGGCGCTCCAGTAGAGAAAAAGATATGGCATGGATCGAAGTTTCATAATATTGAGAATGATAATGAATATCCTGAGGTTATTCGAATAGTTATGAGTAAGAGCCATAAAAGTGTTATCGATAGAGCTTTTTTAAACTATTTAAGTGAAATGAATATTGATTATGAGATCCTTGAGAAGGGAAGTTCATTAAAATTATGTTCATTAGCTGAAAATGATGCTGATGTGTATCCAAGGTTTGGCCCTACATCAGAATGGGATATAGCTGCAGCTCATGCAGTTTTGAGATCTAATGGCGGCAACGTATCAATATTGAGTGATTTTTCTGAAATGTCTTATGCAAAATCTAGCTCCATATTAAATCCTTTTTTTATTTGCACTCGAAATAATGCCTTAAAACAGACATTTTTGCCAAGAATAGGAGATTTTTTTAAAAAATTGGTATAATTTACTTTATTCATAATTAATTGATATAATTAATTATAATTTTTATTTATAATATGGGCACACAATTACAACCATCTCAACTAAATAGTCCAGGCAAGGATATTGAGTCCTATCTATCATCTGTTCACTCTATTCCTATTCTTACAAAAGATGAGGAAAAAGAGCTTGCCATAAAACTTTATGAAGAGGATGATCTTGATGCTGCAAGACAATTAGTAATTCATCATTTAAGGTTTGTTGTTCACATTGCAAGATCATATCAGGGATATGGGTTGCCTCTTGGAGACATAATTCAAGAGGGAAATGTAGGTCTTATGAAGGCTGTTGATAAATATGATCCTCATAGAGGAGTAAAAGTAGTTTCATTTGCAGTTCATTGGATCAAGGCTGAAATTCATGAATATATTCTAAAGAATTGGAGACTTGTGAAAATTGCAACAACAAAAGCCCAAAGGAAACTATTTTTTAATTTACGTAGCAAGAAAAAATCTTTAGATTGGCTTACAAAAGAAGAAGCAGAAAAGATTGCTGCAGATTTAAATGTTGAAGTAAAAGATGTTCTTCATATGGAAAATAGACTATCTTCAAATGATTCATCATTTGATGCTCCAGCTTCAACAGGAGATGAAGAAGAAATTATGTCACCATCTCAATATCTTGAAGATAAAAGATATGACCCTGAGGTTATAGTCGCATCTGAACAGGCAACTCAAGTTAATAAAGAAGAGTTAATCTCAGCATTAAAAATGCTAGATGATAGAAGTAAAGATATTCTTCAAAGAAGATATTTATCAGATAAAAAGGCTACACTTCATGATTTGGCTGATGAGTATAATGTCTCTGCAGAAAGAATAAGGCAAATTGAAAACAGCGCCTTAAAGAAACTTAAGTCTTTAATGGTTGAAATCGCCTAGAATTAGCATTTTAAATGCGTTTCAAATTTCTTCCTTCATTTGTTAAACGCAAAGGCCGTATTACCAGCAAGCAATCAAAATATCTTAAATACCTTTCAGAGTTTTCAATTTGTGATTTAAGCGATCTTAAAAACTTTTCAAATGGTTTTAATAAGTATTCGCTGGAAGTAGGATTTGGTAATGCTGAAAATATTCAAGCCGAGGCTTTGAATAATCCAGATACTCTTTTTGTCGGATCTGAAGTTTATGTTTCTGGGATTGGTTCACTTATTGCATTTATAAAAGAGAACGATATTAAAAACATACGAATATTTGCTGATGATATCAGATTATTATTAGATAATGAGGCGATTGAAATATTTGATTCTGTAAAAATAATTTGTCCAGATCCATGGCCAAAAGAAAAACATCACAAAAGAAGACTAATCAATAGCTCTTTTATACAGATGCTTCAGTGTTTTATGAAAAAAGACTCAATATTATATATATCAACTGATTGGAAAAATTATGCAGATAGCATTTCAGAAATATTAAAAGGATCGATATTTTTTAAACCATCAAGTAACTATTTTATCCCTAGGACTCAATTATCAAAATTTGAAAGGATGGGTGAGATTGAAGGAAGACAGATATTTGAGTTCAATTATGAAAAAGTATCTTGAGTTTTAAATGCAGTAAAGAAGTTTTCAACTGCTATAGCTCTGTGACTTATTTTATTTTTTTCTTCTTCGCTAATTGATGCCATGGAGCAGTCATAATTATTAGGGTAAAAAATCTTATCATATCCAAAACCACCATTACCTGAGCTTTTGATTGCTACTCTTCCATGAATTTCGCCCTGTGCAATTATTGGCATAGGATCATTTGGACTTCTCAAACCAACAAGAACACAAACATAAAAAGCATCGGCACTATCAATGTTAAGCTTTGTTAACTTATTAATTATTTTTTCTCTATTTTCTTTATCTGAAGCGCTTTTACCAGAATATCTTGCTGAATAAATACCAGGTTCAAAATTGAGAGCCGGAACAACAATTCCTGAATCATCAGCTATAGTATATTTCTTTGACATACTGGATCCGTGCTTTGCTTTAATTAAAGCGTTTTCAATAAAAGATTTTCCATCTTCAATTGGGTCCTCAATATTTAAATCAGCTAGCGAAAAAATCTCATGATTATTGAAAAGTTTTTTAAACTCTTTAATCTTTCCCTCATTTGAGGTTGCTAATAGAATATCCATGTTATTTTTCAAGAAGATATACTCCCTCCAGTGCAAATAAATTTGGATTAATTTGAAGAAACTTGTTAGATCTTTTTTGAGTGTATAAATAAACCTTATCTTTAATTTTTATTTGTTCCTCATCGCACAAGTTTTCAAAATCGTTAATAGTACATAAATGTATATTTTCTGTTTCGTACCAACTATGGGGAAGCTCAGCTGTTACAGGCATTTTTCCAGAAGCAAGACTCAACCTGCACTTCCAATGACCAAGATTTGGAAGGGTAACAACACATTTTTTTGATAAGCTTAACATTCGATGTAATGCAACTTGAGGATTCTTTAGACATTGGATTGATCTAGCCATTATTGATATATCGAAATCAGAAGATTCAAACTCATCTAAGCCTTTATCAATATCTTGTTTGACAACCGGAATACCCTTAGCTATGCATTCTTCTATTTTTAAATCATTGATTTCAACGCCATAAGCTAAAACATCTTTTGATTTAATAAGATCCTCAAGCAGAGATCCATCACCGCAACCGAAGTCTATAACTTTACTTTCACTGGGAACCCATTCTTTAATTATTTTGTAAAGTTCCGTTGCCATTATGAGCTA
The DNA here is from genome assembly GCA_002721385.1 of Gammaproteobacteria bacterium. GTDB lineage: Bacteria > Pseudomonadota > Gammaproteobacteria > Magnimaribacterales > D2472 > SAR86A. Next base: position 29,179 of record PBKI01000013.1, on the reverse strand, counting down.
ATAAATTTCTTGATTAAATTTGAATATTGCTTCGAAGAAAACAAAAAACTATCGTGACCGTGATCTCCATCGAGAACAATATATGATGATTGGATATTATTATTCATTGCAGCAACTTGAATTTCTTTTCCTCTCTCAGGAGGGTAAAGCCAATCCGAGGAAAAACCAATAATTAACAATTTAGCTTCCACTTCTTTTAGTGCCTGATCAAGGTTAGATTTTTCACTGGCATCATATTTATCCATCGCTTTTGTCATAAGAATATACGAATTTGCATCAAAAGTTTCCGTAAATTTCTCTCCTTTATATTGAAGGTAGTTTTCTATTTCAAAATCTATATTTTGACCAACTTTAGATTCTTCATCTTGAAATTTCCTTCCGAACCTTATATCCATATTTTCTTCAGATAAATATGTTATGTGACCCAACATTCTTGCAGTCTTTAATCCATCTTTCGGTATTACATTATGATCATAGTAGTCTCCTTCAAAAAAGTTTTTATCTTTTCTAATAGATTCTCTTGCTACCTCATTCATGGCAATATTTTGGGTGCTTGATTTAACAGCAGCAGCAAATATTCCTGCTTTCTTAATTTTGTTTGGGTGCTTAATTGACCACTCAAGAGCTTGCATTCCTCCTAGACTTCCTCCTGCCACAAAATGCCAATAAGGGATTTTCAAATAGTCCATTAGCATTATCTGTGAATTAACCCAGTCATTTACACTTACCTCAGGAAAGTCTTTTCCATATGGTTTTTGAGTCTCAGGATTTATGCTCAATGGACCAGAGGATCCAGCGCAACCTCCAATATTGTTGCAACATACAACATAATATTTATCAGTATCTATTGCTTTACCCGATCCAACAATCTGATCCCACCAGCCAATTCCTAGTTTTTCATCTTTTCCTGCTGCATGATGATTGCCTGAAAATGCATGACATAACAAAACAGCGTTAGACTTTTTTTCATTAAGCTGCCCATAGGTTTCAATCATCAAATCAAATGAACTTAATGATTTACCAGACTTTAATTTAATACCTTCAGTAAAGCTTATAAGTTCTGTAATCACCTTCATACTATGTATCTGAGAATATCAGAAAGAAATCCTTCAATTAAATTTATCAGGACTAAAACAAATAAAGGAGAAAAATCAAGACCACCCGCAGAGGGAATATATTTTCTTATTGGTTTAAGAGTCTTTGAAGAGATTTCCTCAATAAGCTCAATAAATGCATTTGAGTTTTGAGGAGAAACCCAGCTCAAAATTACGCCTCCTATAAGAGCAAAAAATATAACTCTTGTAGTAATCATTAAAGTTTGAATTACCGCAACCCCAATCAAAACAAGGGCATCATATTGAGTCCCGAAATAGATAGTTAATGATGCAAACTTTAAAACTATTGCTATTAAAAAAATATTAACTGATTGAACCGGAAATAATCCTAAGATTTTTGATATTGGTCTATATATTTTCACAAACAAACTTACAATTGGATTAAAGTAATTCACTTTAAGAAGATTGAAAACCAACAAAAATACAAAGCCATAATTTATTAAACTTAGTATTAAACCCAAGATTTGAATATTAGTACTCATCTGATATTTCCTTTGAACGTTTTATAGCTGCATCTAACCCCTTATCGAATGATTTATTAAGCTTTTGCAATCGAAACGATTTAATGCCTGCCTCTGTTGTACCTTTCTTCGATGCTACCGCTTGAATTAACTTGTCTATGTCATTTGATTCCTCAATTGATTTACCAACACCCATCATGAGATATGAGATGGTCTTCTTAATTTTTTTCTCATCGCCATTAAAGATTTTACTTAGTTTTTTTTCATATGATTTTAAGAGATAAAAGAAATATGCAGGCCCACTCCCAATTAAACCAGTAAAAACGTCAATTTTTGATTCTTTGTCAATTTCTATTACTAGACCAATTTTGTTAAATATATTTTTAACATTATTTTTATGACTTTTATTAAAACTTAAATTGTAAATTGCTGTGATCCCAAGACCAAATTTTGATGAAGTATTAGGCATTGCTCTAATTAATGAAAAATCTAATTTTGTTTCTTGTTTATATTTTTTGGTTTTTATGCCTGCAACAAAACTTACTATTTTTGGAGAATTATATTTATTTACAATTTCATGAAATGCCTCTAATGCATCTTTAGGCTTAACTGCTAATATAATATAATCAATGTTTACCGATTTAGTTTTATTGATGTTCTTAATTTTGAGAGCTTTAAGTTTTTTTTGGTTTGATGTATTTCTATCACAGTAAAATATATTTTCTTTTTTATAACCAGATTTAATAAGACCCTTTATAACCGCAAAAGAAATATTACCTCCACCATAAAATAATAAGTTTTTCATAATCTTTTACCAAAAATTGATTCACCTATTCTAACCATGTTTGATCCATTCAAAATAGCACTTTCAAAATCAGATGTTGTTCCAAATGAAATAGCACTCGCAGAGGGAAATTTTTTTTGCAGATCAAGACTTAATGTATTTATTAATTTTATCGTATTGTCTTTTTCACACTCGCTCCATAACAATTTAGGCAGAACCATTATTCCTTTGAGATTAATATTTTTCATTGATTCTATTAAGGTTGCAATTTCAATTAACTCAGATGGCTCACATCCACTTTTTGTATTTTCCGAAGAAATATTTATCTGAATGCATGCATTAATAGTTTTATTTATTTTTGAACACTCAGTATTAAGCCTTTTTATAATCTTTTCTCTTTCAAGGGCATGAACCCAGTTTGCATGTTTTGCAATAATCTTTACTTTGTTTGATTGTATTGGGCCAATGTAATGCCAAATAATATTTTTAGCTGAAAGCAACTTTGATTTTTTTTCAAGCTCCTGTGCATAGTTTTCACCAAAATTAGTAATGCCACAATTTATAGCTTCTTCGATTAATTTATGATCTTTTCTTTTTGAGACTGCAATAAGAGTAATCTCATCAGAGCTTTTCTTGATCTTTGCACAGTTTTTTACAATTTTTTGTCTTATATTCCTTATATTTTCCTCTATCATTGTTTGCATATTGTTCTCAATCTAGGCTCAAAACCCTCAATAGTAATTTTTTCCTTTGCGTTGTTGGCGGCAGACCTATTTTCGAATGGCCCACTTATAACACTATTTAATAATTTTCGCGGATTTTGTGAGCTATATACATCATTAATTGAAATATTTTCGACAATTCCCTCAAGCATTGTTTTCGCTTCAAGCGCATATTTTTTATTTCCATATGCGCCAATTTGAATGAAGTATTCACATTGTAAATTATTAATCGATAAATCTGATTCAATTAAAATAGAATCTTTTAATAGAGAAGTTGGAAAATCTATCGTGATCGAGTTCATGGTTTCTTTCGGCTTAAAAGAGGATATTTCAGTTTCGAAGTAAAAAACTGATATCAGCATAAGCGAGAAGCTTAAAAATAATATAAAAGAAATAATATTTCTTGATAAAGAATTTGCTGAACCTCTTTTTTTAGTAAAAATTGCTTTTTTTTTCTTTCTATTCTTGATTTTAGAATTTTTTGTATTAGCAAAATCTCTCATAAAACTACATTTTTTTCATTGGAGTAATTCCAAGAACATCAAGTCCATTAGCAATAACATTTCTCACAGCATGAAGACTATAGATAATTGACTGGATATTATTGTCAGATTCTGACAACACGTGATTGTCATTATAAAAACTATGAAATAACTGTGATAAATCTTTTAGGTAAAAAATTATCAAATGTGGCTGAAGAGTTCTTGCTGCTTTCTCAATAATATCAGGATACTTTGATACTTCATGAATCAAGTCATCACATTTCAAATAATCGTGTTTATCTGAGTTGAATTTTGAGCCATCAAGTTTATGAAACTTTTCTATATATTTTTCCTCTAGAGAAAAAATCCTTGCATGCGCATATTGGATGTAATAAAAAATATTTTCTTTGTTGTCAGATTTTGCCAAGTCAATATCAAAATCAAGATGCTGATCAGCTTGCTTTGAAAGATAGAAGAATCTTGCAGCATCTGCACCAATATCATCAATTAGATCTTTAAGGGTATAGAACTCACCAGACCTAGTAGACATTTTTACTTTTTTTCCATTTTTAAATAAGTTAGCAAATTGAACAAGTTTTACCATTAGCTTCTTTTTGCTTGAGCCTAGGGCTTCAATAGATGATTCAATCCTTTTTATATAACCATGATGATCAGCGCCCCAAACATTTATTAATTTGTCAAAACCCCTGTCGATTTTATTCTTATGATATGCAACATCGGAGGCAAAATAAGTTGCTCGTCCATTATCCCTAACAAGAACACGATGTTTGTCATCTCCACTTATTTCTGTATTAAGCCAAATCGCGCCATCTTTTTTATAGGCAATACTTTTTTGTTTAAGGAATTCTATTGAAGATGATATTTCCGAATTAGCATCTTGAATATCTCCAAGTGCCGACTCTTTAAACCAATGGTCAAATTCGACATTAAACTTTTTAAGATCATTCTTAATTGATGTGACTATTTTGTTAAGACAAAATTCTTTGAGAGATTCCCATAAAGCATTATCAAGGCCTTTAATCTTAAAAATAATTTGATCGATCTCATCTTCTGGATCAGATGGTAAAGAATCTTTAATCGAATTAACATTTTGTACATTTATTTTATTTATTTTTAAAAAATCTTTTACTATTTCTTTAATGTAATCACCTTTATAAGCATTTTGTGGAAAAAAATTTTCAAGACTTTCTTCCATAAGTTTTATAAAAACACTTGCAGTAAGGATTTCTATTTGTCGTCCAGCATCATTAATATAATATTCTTTTTCAACCGTTGATCCGGTATTTACTAAGATTCTGCCGATTGCATCTCCGTAAGCAGCTCCTCTTCCATGTCCCACATGCAATGGACCTGTCGGGTTGGCTGATACAAACTCAATTTGAACTTTCTCATCTTGACCAATATTTGATTTTCCGTATGACTTTTTTTCTTCAAGAANTTTGCTGATCACATTGANAAAATCCTTCCTTTGNAAGGTNATATTTATAAAGCCTGGACCAGCAGCCNTTACTTTCTCAAATAGCTCTANAGACTGGAGCCTNTCAACAAGAGCGATTNAGAGATCTTTAGGATTTTTTTTAAGAATACTAGCTGCAACCATACAAACATTAGAAGTTAAATGACCTTTGCTTAGATTATCTGTAATGCTTATCTTNGACTTTTGTTTGATAAGTTCTATAGCGAGATCATCGCCTGCATCATGTGATGATAAAAAAATTTCAATTTCTTTTGAAATNATATCAATCAAGATTTTNCTCTCCCAACATATGACATATCTCTTGTATCTACTTTTACAATTTCATTTTCATTTACAAAAAGAGGAACTTGAATTTCTACATTGGTTTCAAGTGTTGCAATCTTTGTTGCTCCAGAAACAGTATCTCCCTTTATACCTGGCTCAGCTGATATTATTTTAAGTTCTGCAATAACCGGAGGTGTTACGTTAATTGGCTCATCATTCCATAAGATAATTTCACAAACCTCTTGACCTACTAACCATTTTTTTGCATCACCCATTTTTGATGAGCTAATTTCAATTTGATCATAAGTAATTGTATCCATGAAATGCCAAGAGCCATTATCTTGGTATAAAAACTCCATTTCTTTATGATTTATATCCGCAGCTTCNACCACTTCACCTGATTTAAAAGTTTTATCATTAGTATTACCTGTTAAAAGGTTTTTGTACTTTACTCTCATTACAGCTTGTCCTTTACCAGGCTTNTGAAATTCATGCTCTATNATGCTGCAAGGAGCATTATCTATTAAGAGCTTTGTACCGTTTTTAAATTGATTTGTTGAAATTTTCATATTAAATATTTTTTATGTTATTTTAATAGCGAGGTAACACAAATGAAAAAATTTTTACTTATTACTTTTGCAACCTTTATTGTAACTTCTTGTGATCAAGGTAGCGAACAAACTAAAGAAACTGAAGATCTTGATCAATTTTTGTCGATGGTTGAGAAAGAAAATAAAAGAGATAATCCAATCATATATTCTGCTTCTTGGATAAGTTCAAATTTTATAACTTATGATTCTCAAAAGGTTATCGCTGATTATGGAACGAGATTTACTTTAAAATCCCTTGAACGAGCAAGACAAGCTTCTCAATTTGATGCNACAAAAACATCACCAGAAAATGCAAGAATGTTAAATATTCTTAAAAATTCATTTGTAATGCCTCCGCCTTTAGATAAAGAATTAGCCTCAGAACTATCTGAAATTACCACNACACTTGAAGCAATGTATGGAAGGGGTGAGCATTGCTTTGATAATGGAGAATGTTTTGATTTAGAAGGATTTGAATCAATTATTGATAACTCACGTAATCCAGAAGAATTACTGAGAGCATGGCAAGGTTGGCATGAAATTGGAAAGCCAATGAAGCCTATGTACATGAGAATGGTTGAAATTGGAAATCAGGGTTCTAAAGATTTAGGTTTTGATGGCTTAAGTGATTTATGGTTCAGTAAATATGATATGCCCGCAGATAAATTTTTAGATGATACTGATAGAGTTTGGGAAGAGGTCAAGCCATTATATGATGCNCTTCATTGTCATGTAAGAGGAAAACTAAATGAACATTATGGCGACGATNTAATATCTTCATCTGGACCACTGCCAGTTCATATGCTTGGNAATATGTGGGGCCAGTCTTGGTCAAACATATATGATCTTGTTTACACAGAAGAATCAAATTCTAATGCAGTAAACGTAACAAAAATAATTGAGGAAAAAAATATTTCTGAAATTNAAATGGTTGAATATGCAGAAGATTTCTTCTTATCAATGGGATTTAAGCCATTACCAGATACTTTTTGGAAAAGATCTCTTTTTGTAAAACCACAAGATAGGTCTGTAGTATGTCATGCGTCAGCTTGGAACCTAGATTCAGAAAATAATGATCTGAGAATTAAGATGTGCATAGAAAAAAATGAAGAGGACTTTATTACAATTCATCATGAGCTGGGCCACATTTTTTATTATCAAGCTTACAACCATCTTCCGACTCTTTTTCAAGGAGGNGCAAATGATGGATTTCATGAAGCATTTGGTGANTTATTAACATTATCAATAACNCCTGATTATTTACAAAAGATTNGCTTTATTTCAGAACAGGAAGCATCTAAAGCTAAAGAAGATCCAATTGGACTTTTAATGAAGCAGGCTCTTGAAGGAGTTGTTGTTGTTCCTTGGGCACTNATGCTTGATAAATGGCGTTCTGCTGTTTTTAGAGGTGAAATAACTGAAGAAAACTTGAATTCTTCATGGTGGAAATTAAGAGAGCAATATCAAGGCATAAGTACAAGTGATACGAGAAGTGAAGAATATTTCGATCCGGGAGCTAAATATCATATCCCGGGNAATACCCCATATACCCGTTATTATTTAGCNAGAATTATGCANTATCAATTTCATGANGCTTTATGCAATTTAACTGAATTTGATGGCTATCTTCATGAATGTTCAATATATGGAAACGTGGATGCCGGTGAGAAAATAATATCTACAATGGCTATGGGTGAAAGCACAGAATGGCAAAACGCATTCGAAAATATTACAGGATCAAGAGAATTGAGNGGTAAATCAATTCTTAATTATTATGCNCCATTAAAAAAATGGCTTGATGAACAAAATAAAGACAGAACATGTGGGTGGAATTAACTATGAAAAATTTATNAAACATAATGATCTCAGCTATAGCTTTTNTGATTAGCTTTGGGATCGCGNANTTAACTGGAAACGAAATAGTAATTAATGCTGTTTTGTTAGCCTTTTTAATCAGCTGGGTTGCATTTATTCCAGCATACGGTTTCCAAACTGAAAAATTTTATGATCTTACCGGCTCTATAAAATATTTATTACTTATTTGGATTACATATTTAGCAGCTTTCCAAATAAACGGATATAACATAGGAAGTCTCATACTTACTTTGTTTATCTCAGTATGGACAATTAGATTGGGGAGTTTTCTATTTATGAGAATACACAAAGATGGTGAAGATAAAAGGTTTAGGACCATTAAGACATCNTGGTCCCAGTTTTTTATGACTTGGACACTTTCAGGAATGTGGGTTTCAATTTGCTCGATGTGTGCTCTGACTGCAATATCAAGTAACACGGGGGTAGTTACAAATTCAATATTTTATATAGGTGCTNTTTTGTTTGTTGTTGGGCTTTCAATAGAGGTGATTGCAGATAATCAAAAAAGCGTGTTTAGATCTGTTGAAGCTAACAAAAATAAATTTATTACNACTGGATTATGGGCAAAATCTAGACACCCTAATTATTTAGGCGAAATAGTNCTTTGGTTTGCTGTAGCTGTAATGTCTTTTTCTTCATTGACCGGACTGCAATATATTACGCTAATCNCNCCGATATTTACCTATTTACTTTTAGTTCATGTAAGTGGCGTAAGAATGCTCGAAGCACGAAGCGATATTAAATGGGCTGATAATCAGGAGTATCAAGAATATAAAAGAGAAACNCCAGTATTATTTTTTAAGCTTTAAAAAAATACATTTTAAAATTTAACCAATAAACAAAAAAAATATACAATAGNTGTTATAAATAAAAGTTTTTTTGTATTAAACAAATCTACCTAAATAATTTATTTATTTACATTTGACTGTTAATATAATCAAACTTTAGGGAGTACATAATGTTAGTTTTATTAAAGANTATATCTTTACCCGTTCTCTTCGGCTTTAGTATTTTTATTTCTTCAAATGAATCCTTGATTGAAATCAATATGGAAAGCGTTCTAGAAGTTGGTAGAGAAAATCAATTATTATCAGCCTCATCACAANATAAGATAGATTTGACTGAAAGACAGACGGATAAAATAGTTAACGAATATAAAGTTGTTGCAAAACAGGTCGAGGGCCTCAAGCTATATAACGCTCAAAAGAGAATACAAATTCAAGCTCAATTGGATTTAATGGATAAGTTGGATGAACAGCTTGTAAATGTTGTTGTTATGCAAAGACAGATTCCACCATTGGCACAAAAGATGCTCGATTCACTTGAAAACTTCATAAAACTTGATACTCCTTTTAGATCAGAAGAAAGAAGAAATAGAATNGATCTTGTTAGATCGTCTATGGCTAAACCAAAGGTGACTGCNTCTGAACAAGTAAGACAGGTNCTAGAGGCATATAATATTGAAGGTGAGTATGGAAGAAAAATAGATACTTATGAAACAAAACTTGCTGACGGAACGGTTGTTAACATNTTGGTGATTGGAAGAATTGGCATGTTTTATCAGACAACAGATGAAAGGCAAAGTGGTCGTTGGGATAAAGAAGCTGGAGAATGGGTTGANCTCGATAGNAGCTACAGGAAACCTATAAGAGATGGAATTAGAATGGCTAAAAAATTAATACCAACAGACATGTTNTTAATGCCAGTCGTTAAAGGAGAGCTANAATGATTAATTACTTATCTAGATTTATATTAGTTCTTATTTTTACAGTTAACATTTCTATTAGTGCTCAGGACGCTGAAGATGATGCTCCTGAGGTATCAACTGTTGAAGCTCTTCTTNANGCTTGTNAAAGANGGNAANACAAAAGANCAANCNGNNAATNCANANAGAGAAGCNANATTTNTNGCNGANAAAANTAANCAAGCCNCNATTNTNGCAGCTGAAAAAAGAGAATTAGNTCGNCANGAAAAAATNGCNGATCANNTNGAGGCNGANTATAANAANAANGANGNAATNCTTAGTAGTNAAAGAAGAAGCNTATCAAAANGAACTNGGNTCNNTNGTNGAGCTTTTTGGNCATNTNCAAAGTTCTGCTGGTGANGCNGCTGTNCAATTNTCNGGNTCNTTAACANGCNCNCANTANGGNNTTGAAAGNNTNGNNTTTTTNAATGANNTAACTGGNAANATGTCTGAAACAACAGAGCTTCCNACNATNNNAGANATNGAAGGTTTNTGGTNTGANCTNNNAAGAGAAATGNNNGCNNGNNNNCAAGTNGTNTCATTTGATACAAATGTAATNGNTNNTNNNGGANAGTCGTNTACCATGNAATGTAACNAGAGTNGGNNTNTTTAATGCTGTNTGTGATGGNNANTATCTNGAATATATTTCNTCAACAGGNGANTATNNANTNTTANNTAGACANCCTGNNGGNAGATATACNAANACNGCTAAAAAAGTTGGNAATGCTNNTNNNGGCGANNNAGTAAAGTTTGGNNTNGANCCAACAGGACCNNNNGGNGGAAGTNTNTTAGCNAATNTNATTCAAACNCCATCNNTNNTTGANAGAGCNCAACAAGGTAGAGANGTTGGNTATGCNATNATNNTNGTNGGTNTNATNGGTATTGGNNTNGCTTTTTGGAAACTNTATAGTTTATTTGTCCTAGGCAAAGCAGTAAGATCACAGGCGGGAAATAAAACTCTTGATGTGAGAAATCCACTTGGTAGAGTTCTTAAAGTTGGCGAAGAAAACTTTAATAAAGATATTGATACATTAGAACTTAAACTTGCTGAGGCAATTATGGCAGAAAGGCCTGCCATCGAGAGAGGCATTGGAGCTGTTCGAATAATATCAGTAGTTGCTCCTTTAGCAGGTTTGCTAGGAACTGTAACAGGAATGATTGTAACTTTCCAAATGATTACTTTGNATGGTACTGGAGATCCTAAATTAATGGCGGGCGGTATATCACAAGCTCTTGTAACAACTGTNTTAGGTTTGTTAGTTGCTATACCTACAACATTGCTNCATTCATTTACAGCATCTTCAGCTAAAGGAATAATTAGTGTNCTTGAAGAACAGAGTACAGGTATTTTGGCTGAGCGTGCTGAAAACAAATCATAATTAATTATGTTTTTTGCTATATCAGAAGCTTTCTCATCCATAAGAGACTTTATGGAAGCNGGAGGAAGTGTTCTTTGGCTTATAGCAATTTTAGTATTTTTTATGTGGGCAATGATATTCGAGAGAATTTGGTATTTTTCTCATGGCCATAATACTTATATAAAAGATCTTTCAAGCTCTTGGAATAATAGATCTGACAAAACTTCATGGCATGCATTACAAATTAGAGAAAAAATGGTTTCTGAGGCCAAAGTTGANATCAATAGAAATCTTTCGATTATNCAAACTTGTGTTGTTTTAGCTCCATTATTTGGTTTGCTTGGAACTGTTACGGGTATGATTGAAGTGTTTCAGGTTATGGCTTTTAATGGTGGTGGTGATGCTAGAGCTATGGCAGGGGGAGTTTCTAAGGCAACNCTACCAACTATGGCTGGAATGGTTGTTGCTTTATCCGGCGTATTTGCGAGTATATATTTAAGTAGCGCATCTGATAGACATACAAATGATTTAAGAGAGCTAATAAAGAGAGAATTATAGGAGAAAAAAATGAGAAGAAACGCTATAAGCACAGCAGTTAAGGATGAAGAAAGTGAAATAAATTTAACTCCTATGTTAGATGTGGTTTTCATCATGTTGATATTCTTTATTGTTACTGCAAACTTTATTAAAGAACCTGGTTTAGAGATAAATAGGCCTGANTCAGACACTGCTGAAACACAAGAGAATGCTGCTATCTTAATAGCTGTTGGAGCAAATGATGAGGTTTGGATGGATGGAAGAAGAATAGATGTGAGGCAAGTTAAAGCAAATGTTGTAAAAATGTTAGCTGATAATCCAAAAGGCTCTGTAGTNATTCAAGCAGATGAAAAAGCAGTAGCTGATACCATAATAAAAGTGATGGATGGTGCAAGAGAAGCCGGTGTGAATGCAATCTCGCTAGCATCTGAACCAAAATAATTTATGAATCAAGTTCTTTCAGCAATAAATATAGTCGCAAAGCCAATTCATACTATTTATATTAAAGCTTTTAATGCAAATAGATATGTAGCAGGCATTGGGTTTTCTTCNGCAATTACTCTTACTCTATTTTTCATTATGGTTGTTTTAATATCCTTAGGCGATAGTGGGATGAAAGAAGACACTTCAGTAAAGCTTGCAGATATCGTAATGCCTGAAAGACAAATAGATACCTTCATGACAGAAGTAGACAAACCAGAAAAGCCTGATGAACAACCTGAAGATATTGCTCAACCAGATTTAGATTTACAACCCCTGACTGGTATAGATGTAAATATGGCAAAACCAAAACCAGTTTTTAAAGCGGGCGGTTCTTTTTTTAGAGATGGAGATTACATACCTTTATTTAAANTTGTTCCAATATATCCNAGAAGAGCTCAGGAAAGAGGCGTTATGGGCTATGCTTTAGTTCAGTTCACAATNACTGAAACAGGAGCCGTTGAGGATGCTCAGGCTCTTGAAGGATTTTGTTCAAGCAGCAGACCTGATGATCCAACTGCTGAATATAGACCATGCACCATGTTTAATAGCNCATCAGCAAGAGCAGCTTTAAAGTTAAAATACAAACCNAAAATTNTTAACGGTAAAGCAGTTCCTGTAGAGGAAGTGATGCATAAATTCACTTTTATATTAGAGGATCTTTAATATGAAAATTAGAAGCATTAAAACTTTATTCTTTTTTATTGCACTTGGTTTCCTGTTTACTCCTATAAATGTTGATGCACAATCTGCTCAAAATAAAAAACCTATCAAGTATAAGAANGCTAGAGCTTTGCAGGCAACAACTGCTAAGAAAATGGCAAAAGTTTATGAAGCTATCGATAGGGTAAATGAAGAGGGTGAGCCAGATCCAGACATGCAAACTGTTCTTAATATTTTAAACGAGCTTCTTGCCGACAAAGAAAATCTCAAAAGTTATGATCGTTCTGTTATGTGGAATGCATGGGCTTACGTTTACTATACAGAAGAAAGATATGAAAAAGCTATTGAAACATATAAAAAATTAGTTAATGAGCCAGAGGTTACGATTGGTTTAAGATTAACCGGTCTTCTTTATCTAGGGCAATTGCATATGATCCAAGAAGTACCAGATTATAAAAAGACTATAGAATATTTGCTTCAATGGCAGGGAGAAGTTGAAAAAGTTACTGCGCAATCGCATGCTATTTTGGGCCAAGCATATTACGAATCAAAACAATATAGAAATTCATTAAACTCAATTGAAAAAGCAGTGGATCTTGCNGAAGTAGAGGGTTACAAACCAAAAGAATCCTGGTATACATTAATGGCAGCTGGAATTGAAGAACTAAAAGATGAAATTGGAAAGGAAAANGCAATCTTAAGACAAATAGATATTTATGAAATACTAGTAAATCTTTACCCGAAGAAAGACTATTTCTTAAGATTAGGCGGTAGATATATGCAGCTTGGTAGAGAAAAAGACTATATGATTACCTTAAAGGCTGCTCATGCAAAAGATTTGCTCAATAAAGAAAATGAATATTTAACACTTGCACAGCTTTTATTGCTAAGTAAAAATCCATATTGGGCTGCAGAAGTAATAACATCTGGACAAAAAAAGATGATTACACAAGTTGATGAAAAGACAAAAGAAGAAAAAATTGTTCCAGTCATTAAAAATACAGAAAAGAATCTAAAACTTTTAGGTGATTCTTGGAGGATGGCGCAAGAAATAGATAAAGCAATTCCAGTACTAGAAGAGTCTGCCAAACTCTCAAAAAAAGGTGAATCATATGTTTTATTGGGTAATTTATATNTATCTGAGGATAAAGTTAAAAAAGCTATTGACGCTATTAATAAGGGCTTAAAAAAGGGCGGGATTGATAATTTATCTCAAGTGAATTTGACACTTGGTCAAGCACATTTTGAATTACAAAAATTTGAAGATGCTAAAAAATATTTTAGAGTTGCAGCCAGAGANAAAGATAAAAAGATTAAGACGCAAGCCAATAATTGGATCAAGTATACTGAAAATGAAGAAGTAAGAGTTAAAAATCTAGCGATGAGAAGAGACTTTATTCAAAACTCAGGTTAGTTTCTTTAAGACTTCTACAGTAAAATTATAATCATTCTCTTCATCCATATAAAAACTTTCAGTCGACACAAGCTCCCACTTATCTATATCAATTTCTGGATAAAATACATCACCTTTAATATTACAATCTACTTTTGTCAGAACAAGTTTATTTACAATTGGCATTGTTTCATCAAAAAGATAACCACCTCCAATTATTACAATCTCATTCATTTCTTTTTTATTACAGACTTCTATAGCATCCTTGATAGCATTTTCTGTGCTATTAAAAACAAAGCCTCCGTCAATTTCTTTAATTGTTCTTGAGACCACATAGTTAGTTCTATTGGGCAGCACTCGACCAATAGAGTCATATGTTTTTCTTCCCATAATAATAATCTTATTAGTTGTATATTCTCTAAAATGTTTAAGGTCAGTTTTTAAGTTCCACGGAAGGTTATTATCTACACCTATTACATTATTATTTGATAAAGCTACAACATGTGAAATAGTAATCATTTATATTGCCATTTTTGCTTTAATTGGTGGATGAGGATCATAATTCTTGAGCTTAAAGTCATCAACAGACATCGACTTAAGATCATCCAATGATTCCANCTCAGGCATTATCAACTGAGGCAGAGGTTTTGGATTTCTNGATATTTGCTCTTTTACCTGCTCTATAGAATTTTTATAAATGTGAGCATCTCCAAATGAATGAATAAATCTTTTTGGAGTNAANCAAAGTATTTTTGCTATTATTGATAATAGCAAAGCGTAGCTTGCTATATTGAAAGGAACACCCAGAAACATATCTGCACTTCTTTGATACATGTGACAACTTATATATTTTTTATGAATATAAAACTGTGACATAACATGACAGGGAGGTAATGCCATTTTATCTAGTTCTCCAACATTCCAAGCTGAGAGAATATGTCTACGACTATCTGGATTATTTTTAAGATTAGTAAGCAAGTCATTTATCTGATCTTTTCCATTCCAGTTTCTCCACTGAACACCATAAACTGGTCCTAATTTCTTTGTTATTTCAGTATTCTCATATCCCAACTCTTTGCCTTGATTTTCAGCATTGTCAGTCCATATTGTAGAAAATTTTTCTAAGTTCTTAAGATCAGATCTACTTTTAGAAAATCTTATTTCAGCTAATCGTCTTTCATCATCTGACCCTTCCAAAAACCACAGCAATTCTGATACCACGCCTTTCCATGCAAGCGACTTTGTAGTTACAGCTGGGAATCCTTTTTCCAAATCAAATTCAATTTGATGTCCAAATGATGATATTGTTCCGGTATTAGTTCTATCATCTTTTTCTTCACCGTTTTCCAAAATGTAGTTAAGTAAATTTAAATATGGCTTCATATTACTTTTTTGAATAAATTAACATTAAAATTCCTACTATTATCATAGGTATACATAGAATCTGACCCATTGAAAATGTATCAAATGCAACAAAACCTATATGAGCATCAGGCTGTCTAAAGAACTCAATTATAAATCTTATTGAACCATAAAAAATAAGAAATGATGAAGAAATAATTCCTCTAGCATTAGTTTTAATACTTAAAAAATACAGTATGCCGAATAATATAATGCCCTCACCAATGCTTTCATAAAGTTGCGAAGGGTGTCTTAACATACCAAAAGGGTCAGTAGGAAATATAAATCCCCAACTTCCATTTGTTATTTTTCCATAGAGCTCACCATTTAAAAAATTACCAACTCTTACTAACCCAAGACCAATCGGCATAGACAAGGCAACCCCATCTAATAATCTTAGGTAATCAATTTTCTTTTTTTTGCTAAAAACGAACAGACTTATAATGACACCGACTAAACCCCCATGGAAACTTAAACCACCTTGCCATACATAAAATAGTGAAAATGGATTATTAACTAACTGTTCGAAACCATAAAAAAACATATAACCAATTCTTCCGCCACACATGGCACCAAAAAATAGACCATACATAAAAACCATATCATTTACATCTTCCTTAACAAGACCGAGCTCATTTATGATTTTATTGCTTTTTAAAAATAAATAAATTAGAACAGCTGATAACAACCAAGTCACTGCATAATACTGAATTTTCAATGGACCCAAGTCGATTAGACTGGGATTATTAAAAAAATCTGAGAGCTCTATAATCATACTAAAAACATGTATATTGATATCATAAAGAACCATGATGCCATAAGTTTTCTTAATGTCGATTGAGACAAGTAGTGAGCTAGATCTGCACCATACTTAGCAGAAAAAATACTCGTAAGAGAAACTCCAAACAAAGCAGGTATATAAACATATCCAATACTTAAATAGGGCAGAGCATCAAGATTTAAGCCTGCAATGATATATCCAGCAGTTCCAAAAAAAGCTATTGGAACACCACATGCTGCTGAAGTTCCAATTGCAGTAGTTAAGCTTAAACCAGACGATCGAAAATAAGGAACTGAGAAAGTGCCTCCCCCAATACCAAGAATCGAAGAAAGAAATCCAATTATTGATCCCGCAAATGAAGATTTTGGTCTTAATTTAATTTTTTTAAAAGTAAAACTCTTATCAAGTAATAATTCAAATCCCATTATTAGAACAAATGCAGCAATGATTAATTTAAGTATCAGTCCCTCTATTTGCACTGCAAACAATGCACCAGCAAAAGCTCCAAATATAATACCTAGTGCTACTGGTTTTAAGTGACTAAAGTTAATTGATTTTTTATGCCTGTGAGCATTGGCAGAAGCTAACCCCGTAAAAATAATACAAGAAATTGCAGAACCAATTGCAAGATGAACAATAATTCCATCATCAAATCCTAAGCTCTTAAAGGTTCCTATTAAAACAGGAACCATTATCAAACCTCCTCCAACACCGAACATACCGGCTAATAGGCCAACCACAATTCCAAGTAATGCAAATATTAATATCTCCTCAAACATTATTAAACTCATCACAAAAAGAATATTTTAATTTATTTAGCGCTTGTCTATATACATTTTCTTTAAATGAAACAATTACTGATAGAGGGTACCAGTACGGCACCCACATAAAGTCATCAAATTCATTATCAGGATCATTATCAAATGAAATTTTAATATCTTCTTTTGTCCTAAATAAAAACCATTTTTGCTTCTGCCCTTTAAATTTCTTCTTCATAAAAGTATTTCTTCTACTTTTTTTTGGTATTTCGTATTTAAGCCACTCATTTAAGGAGGCAACTAGCTTGACTGAGTTTGATTTAATACCAACCTCTTCAAATAATTCTCTTTGCGCAGCGTTAAATTCATTTTCACCAAAATCTATTCCGCCTTGCGGGAATTGCCAGCTTTCCATTCCTTTTCTTTTGCAGATTAATATCTCTGCATTTTTATTGGCAACAATTAATCCAACATTTAATCTGTACCCTGGCTCTTTCATAATCTTATGAACCTTTTTTAAAATCTAGATTTTGATTAATTAAATAAACAAATACGAAGCTTAATAAGACTAATAAGATGCTTGGATGTGCAGCCATTTCCCATTGTCCTTCACTAGTAAAGTTGTAGATTCTAGTTGAGAGAGTATCAAAACCTACAGGACGAAGTAACAGGGTGGCTGGCTGCTCTTTTACTGTTTCAATGAAAACTATCATGACGCCCAAAAAGATAGACTTTTTTATGTGCGGAAAGTAAAAGTAACTAAATGCCTTAAAAGAATTAATTGGCTGCATTCTTAATGCATTCTCAGAAGAGGCGGAGATATTTGAGAGTGATGAAGAAATGTAATTAAAAGCAGGAGTCAAAAATCTCAAAACGAGACATAACAAAAGACCATAAATTCCAAAAATAGTTAAAGAAGATCCGTAAAGTGAATAGAAGCCTATTAATAATCCTGCAGAAATAACTGATCCAGGGATTGCATAACCAGAAGTTGCTATTGATATAAGAGGTCTTAAATATTTTGATCCTCTATATCCAAGCGATAAAGTAATTGCAATTAGTACTGTTATAAGCGAAGCGAGAATACCAAGCATTAGTGAGTTAAGTAAAAGATAAAAGTTTTTGTATATATTTACATCAACTGATGAAAGGCTCCATATTATTAATTGTATAAAAGGTACACAAAATGTTATGAAAAAAATAAATGAGCACACTGAACTAAATAGAAATTGAATTTTTTTACTTGGTTGTATTTTTTGAAATGATTCCGCAGTGCTGGCTGCTATAACACTATTTCCTTTTAAGAAATATTTAGATAAAAACATTATAAAAAAAACTATTAACAAGAGATAGCTTGCAAGTCTTGCTGCTGAAAAATAACTTTGATATCCAAACCACGCATCATAGATTCCTACAGTGAAGGTATCTATTCTGAGCGTTGTTACTCCACCAAAGTCAGATATTGTTTCAAATATAACTAAAATCATACCTGCTAATATTGTAGGTATTAAAGATGGCAATATAATTTTAAAGATTGCTTTTACGTTTGTATCTCCTAATGATTTAGCTGCTTTAAAAACTTTAAATCCGACGGATGTTAACTGAGCTTTTGTTATTAAGAATATATATGGAAATAAAGCCATTGCCATGATCATTGATGATCCAAACATATTTTTTATTGGTGGGAGATTAAGGTTAATGGCTCTCAAAAATTCCGCAATTGGACTTGAATACTCAAAAATCCCTACAAAAATAAATGCATAAACATAAACCGGGAAAGCAATTGTTAAGCTTAATCCCCAATTAAAAAATCTAGAACCCGGAAATGTATAAAACGAAACTATTAATGCTAATGGGACAGCTATTAATGCTGCAATTATTGATGAAAATACAGAGAGAAAGAAAGTATTTGAAATTAATTCGATAAGATACTTATTAGATATATATCCAGCATCTACTTCGTTAAAAAAAGCTAGAGAAAAAAAAGATATATAGAAAATTAATACGAATGAGACCCAGGGGACAGAAAGATAATTCCATATTTTTAAATTGCTCATCATTCATCCTCAAGATTCTCAGCACCTTTTTCAAGTTTGTTGCCAAGAACATTGATTCTAGTTTGAAGTTTTTGAACATCTTTTGAAGCACCATCGAGCCTATTAAGAACAGATTCAGTGCTATTGTTAAAATTTGAGAATTCTTTTTGTATACCCCTAACAACTTTTGCTACCTTTGCAGCTGTTTTATTTAGTTTAAGGTAATGATGACCAACTCTAATAGTATCTAAGAAAGCTGCAAGCGTATTAGGACCCAAGATTAATATTCTTTTGTCAGTCAAACACTCTTGTCTTAAATCATTTATTAGATCAACTAAATCAATCAATTTTTCAGATGCAATATATAAAACGCCATAATTTGATGTTGTATTTTGCAAAATATACTTACTTGAAATATCTTCTGCGTCTCTCAGAATAGATGTTCTGAGATCTCTTAGAACTTTTTTACGTTCGGCATCATTGCTCGAATTTTGATAGTTGTTGTACTGACCTGCATAAAACTTAGAATCTATAGGTATGAGAAAGCCTTCTGCTGAAGAAACAGCACAATCTACTTTATCTGATGTACTCGAATTAATTTGGTGTTGAAGATAATAACTATTTGAAGGCATTATGTCTTGAACAATTGACTCAAGACTCCATTCTCCAAGTCTTCCTGTTGTTACGTTTCCTCCAAGAAATCTATTAAGCTCGTTAATAGGAGTCGTTACAGAAGATAAATCACTCTCTATTTTATTTATATCGGTTGATACTTCATTAAGCTTTTCCTGAAGATTTTTATTTCCACCCTCATCAAAAGCCTCTTTATTCTTAATAGTAAATAAGATATAGATAAGCATTCCTAAAATGAGCGTTAAAGATGCAAATATTAGGTAATTAATCATATTGTTAGTATAAAATGAGATTTGTATTATGCATCAGAAAATTATAACAAGATTTAAATCACTAAAAGAAAAGCAATTATCAATTGATATAACTAGGGGCAAACCTGACGTCGATCAATTAAATCTTTCAAATGAGTTATTAAACATACCAATTCCTTCAATATCAGAGGATGGTGCTGATTTAAGAAATTATGGAGAGCCATTCGGTATTATTGAAGCAAGAAAACTTGGCGCAGAACTTTTGGATGCTCCTGTTGCTAATATATTAGCAGGAGAACAATCAAGCTTATTGCTTACATATCAAACTGTGCTATCAAATTTTTTATTTGCTGATCCGGTGCCATGGAAGGACTTAGAAAACCCAAAATTTATATGCCCAGTTCCAGGGTTTGATAGACATTTTATGATGTTGAATGATTTTGGAATTGAAGCAGTTCCAATTCCTCTTAAATCAGATGGCATAGATTTAAATGCTTTTGAAGATTTACTTAAAGGAGATGAAAATTTTGTTGGAATTTTATGTGTGCCAAAGCACTCTAATCCATCAGGAGAGATTTACTCAGATAAAAATTTAGAAGAAATGTTTAGAATTGGATCAAAGTATTCTGATAAATTTTTATTTCTTTTTGACCATGCATATCTCGTTCATGATTTTTTACCAACACCAGTGCAGAAGCCTTTATGGCAAATAGCAACTAATTTAAATGTTCAAGATCAGACTGTGATCACAACTTCTTTTTCAAAGATAACTTTTGGTGGTGGTGGCATCTCATTTATGGCTACATCAGGACATTCTTTGGACTTAATAAAAAAAGTCAGAACAACAATGATAATTTGCCCAGATAAGCTTAATCAAAAAAGACATGTTGAATTTTTTAAAGATGTGAAATCCATAAAAGTACATATGCAAAAACATGCTGAATTAGTAAGGCCAAAATTTGAAATTGCATATACCTACCTAGAAAAATTATCCGACGAATATGGAACGTTTTCTCGACCAACAGGAGGCTATTTTATTACTTATTCAACTGCCAGACCAATTGCTACAAAAGTTGTTGAAAATTGCAAAAAACTAGGCGTTTTGATAACGCCAGCCGGATCAACTTTTCCAAATAATTATGATCCAAACAATAGTGTTATTAGAATCGCACCAACTTTTGTATCAAAAGATCAACTAAGCGACGCAATGGATGTTTTTACAACATCAGTACAATTAGCACATCATGATATTGATATTTAGTTTGTTGCAATGTCATGGGGTGTGTAAGAAGTACCATCAAAATGCGAGAAAACTCTTTTTATATCTGGATGATTGACAATTCCATTTTCTGAGTCATGCACAAGATTCTGCTCAGAAACATATGCGATGTAAAAAATTTCCTCATTCTCTGCAAATATATGATAAAAAGGCTGGTCTTTTTTTGGCCTTATGTTTTTCGGTATTGCGTTGTACCATTCTTCAGTATTGTTAAATGATGGATCTAAATCAAAAATTACACCACGGAAGTTTAGAAATTTATGTTTTACAACATTTCCAATTGAAAACTTTGCTTCTATTAGTTCTTGCATTATATTTATAACTTAAACCATTATTAGGAAAAAGTCATGAATGAAAATATTAAAGTAGTTACAACATATGATATTTCAGGCGTTAAGGTTATTAAACATTTGGGCATGGTTCAAGGCAGTACTGTGAGGGCAAGAAATGTTGGATCTGATATGTTTGCAAATTTAAAAAGTCTAGTTGGTGGAGAGCTTGTAGGGTATTCTAAACTTTTGCAAACTTCTAGAGATCAGGCTTACGCAAGAATGATAGAAAATGCTGAGTCAATAGGCGCAAATGCTATTTTGGGATTTAGATTTCAAACCTCAACTGTTGCTCAAGGAGCAGCTGAAATTTTAGCTTATGGAACGGCTGTAAAAATATCAAAGGAACTAAGATGAATAAAACTGAGAAAGTTGCTTTAAGAGAATCAATAATAGTTGTGCTAATGGGCGCAGTAATAAATTTTCCACTTCAGACATATCTTTTATGGCTAACTATAGATAATTGGCAGTGGTCCGATCCACTGAAGATATCTATTTTTATTCAGTTAATAATTACAATAGTTGCCTTATTAAGAGTTTATGCAATAAGAATGAGATTTCAAAGAGGTAAGTTTTAGTTATCTTTCTTTTTTATTTTTTATAGATTTCTTTTTTTTAGCCATCATTCTCATCGCAACTCTCTTATTGACCATATCCTTACACCAAACATCATAAATAGTTGAATAATTAGCAGCTAAGTCTGAAAGACCACTTACCTCAATCCATTTTTTTTCATTCATAGGATTTAACTCAATTTCTTTCCATACAGAATCAGTTGCTGAAAGAAGCTCTGCAATTCCATTTTTTGTTTCCTTACATTCTTCAAAACTTAATAAATAATTAGGATGATTCGTAAATTTTTCTTTAATGTTTTCATGACCATCTCCATGAGAAATTAGTGAAAAAAATAGCACACTTATTAGAATTAATTTATACATTTTTACCTCAAAATTTAACTTATTACTTTAGATTACATCTTTTTTTAAAAAGTTCAAAAAAAAACTTTACTTTTTTATTTAAGTATTCATAATGCGCCGATATTTATACTAATGAACATATTTCTGAATGTTTATTAGTATGAATATGTTAGAAATTATTCAACTTCTTAGCGTTTTTTTTGGCACACTTATAGCCGCACCTCTTATCGTCTCAAAAAAAGCAAAAAAGAGACTTTTTGGCTTATGTGCTGTGATTGCTGGAAGTTTATTTGCAATTATTGTGCAGGTTTATCTCGGTCTTTATTACTTTGTATTTGCAAATGCATTTTGGCTTCTAAATGCGTGTAACGGTATAAAAAAAATTATAAAAACAGAAAGAAAAAAAACTAGTGATTTTTGAAGTTGCTATATTCTAAATAATGAGATCCTTCAGATGCATTTTCCATTTCAGAAACTAGCGACATAGCTACTTTTGATGCAGAAATATTTTTATATTTCTCTAATGGACCGAACATAAAGAAATTAAAAATATTAGTAATCAATTCAAATGCTGAAATTATCCATGATTTTTTTTCATTATTTCTCTGGCCAAGCAAATGACCAGGTCTTGCTATTACAACTTTTTTAAAACCAATAGATTGGATTTCTTTTTCAATTTTTCCTTTTACATTCAAATATATATTTTTTGAATTATGGTTGGCGCCTACTGCAGAAATAAGTCCTATAGATTTTGCTCCTAGTCTTTTTCCAAGATGCGCAATATTCTTAATGTATTCATAATCAACTTTTTCAAAGCTATCTCTATCTTTCTTTCTTATATATATGAGTTCAATAAGCGATAGTTTTTTCCCAATTGCTATATAAATTTCATCAATCTGACTCTGTTCATCTATAGAATTAATTTGATCAAAATCAGAAACAATTTGTTTATGGTGAAATTTATTTGTAATTTTCTTTCTCAATAAAAGTGTTATATGCGTGCCTTTATTTTCTAATATTTTAAGAATATTACCTCCTACAAGACCGGACGCTCCTGCAAGCAGAATTTTTTTATTCATTTATTATTTCCTGAATTAATAATTCAAGTTCATTTATTGCTTTTGATCCATCAACCGTATATTGAGCATAACCCTTGTAAAGTGGCTCTCTTTCTTTATAAACATCTGATACTGAAACTCCTTCAGGAGCAGCAAGACCTCGTTCTTGACCAGAGCCAATTCTTTTAATAATTTCATCAAGAGGAGTATCAATAAAAATTATTTTTGAAAAAGACATAAGATGATGCATTGATATACTTGAATATACTGCGCTACCTCCCGTTGATATAACCTTAGTACCTTCATTAAGACCAAGAATAACTTTTTCTTCTGCAGATCTTACAAACTTATATCCAAATTTTTTTTTCACATCCTCTAAACTCATTTTGAACTCGTTTTCAATCAGAATGTCGGTATCGACATAACTCAGACTATATTTTTCTGAGATAGCCTTACCTAATGTGGATTTCCCACAACCAGCCATACCTATAAAACTAATATTATTCAATTTTATATCCAGGGTATTCTAGATGTTGTTTTAAGCTATCATTGATATCGTACCAAGAGGCTTTTGATCCAACAAAAACATGATGGGCTTCAGGTAAACTAATATTTCCATTAATAGTCCCAACAGAAACATAATATTTTTCTGGTTTATTTTTATTAAAGAACATTATGTTCGATCCACAAATTTTACAAAATATTCTTTCGCAATGTTCAGATGATGAATATGATTTAATTTTTGTGGTATTAGACTTGTAATGAAATAATGATTTTTCTACCTCAATAAAGCTAGCGAATGCCGAGCCATGACATCTTCTGCATTGGGAACAATGACAATGAGAAAAGTATTTTATTTCTTGATTAATTTCAAAAGAAACCTCTTTGCATTCACAATTTCCATTAAGTTTATTCATTTTTTGCAAACTCCTCAGTAGCTTTGATAAGTTCATGGGTAATCTCTTTTTCAAAAGCACTATGACCTGAAGAGGGCGCAACTATTAACTCGGCTCCAGGCCAATTTTTTGATAATTCCCAGGCTGTTTCCATTGGACAAACAATATCATATCTGCCTTGTATTATTTTTGCTGGTATGTGACGGATTTTATTAATTGAAGATGAAGAAATTAGTTGATTTTCATTTTCAAGAAAACCTTTATTTATAAAATAATGATTTTCAATAAGTGCAAATGCTAAAGCAAATTTAGATTCTGAATATGATGAAACCATATCAGGTTTATGACTGAGCGTACTTACTGATCCTTCCCATTTCGACCAAGCTACTGCAGCCTCCATTTTCTTTTTATCATCATCTCCCGTAAATATTTTGTAGTATGCATCCATTAAATCATGCCTATCTTCTTCTTTAATAGGTTTTAAAAATCCCTCCCAGGCTTCTGGAAATATTCTGCTAGCTCCATCTTGGTAAAACCACTTAAGCTCTTTATCTCTCAACATAAAGATACCTCTTAGAACTAATTCTGAAACTGAATCCGGGTATGTTTGAGCATAAGCTAATGAAAGTGTACTACCCCAAGAGCCACCAAAAACAAGCCATCTTTTAATTTCTAGTTTTTCTTTAAGCTTCTCAATATCACTGACTAAATCCCAAGTTGTATTATTTTCAAGACAAGCATGAGGCTTGCTCCTTCCGCAACCACGTTGATCAAATATTACAATCCTAAATAATTCTGGATTAAAAAAACCTCGTACTTTTGTACTTCCACCACCACCTGGTCCACCATGAAGAAAAATAGCAGGCTTGCCGTTTGGGTTTCCACATTCTTCATAATAAATTTTGTGCTGATCAACCTCTAAGTAACCCGACGAATAGGGCTCAATATTCTCGAAAAGTTTATATATTTGACTCACGATATGAGCATTCTTTCTGTAATTTCCCAAAGTTTAGATGCTTCATCTGTATCTATAGCCCAGTCGGCTACACCAAAATACCTTTGCAGAGATTCATCTACTTCACCTTTTCTTTTTGCAATATCACAATCTTCACAAAATACTCCACCCGTATTATTTAGGTTTGGGCTTGTAGCACACCATAGTGTGGTTGATGCACCCTGACTAGTCGTCTTGAAGAAATTTTTTGCCATTTCTGAAGGTGATCCATCTTCATCCATCCACCCAAGGGCCACCATTTCTTCTTTTTGAAGATGACGCTGGAGTGGGGTAATAATTCCGCCTGGGTGAACAGAATAACCTGACACACCTTTATCTATCATTCTTCTATGAAATTCAATTGCAATTAGCGAGGACGCTGTTTTGGATTGACCATATGCCATCCATTTATCATAAGCATTATCTTGAAAGTGAATATCATCCCAAAGTATTCCGGTAAGTGAATGAGCTGAGGATGAAAGGCTTACAAATCTAGCACCATCATTTCCAGCCATTTTTCCCATTAATTCTTGTGTAAGTAAAAAATGACCAATGTGATTTACAGCAAACTGACTTTCCCAGTTATTTGCAATTCTAGTTTCGGGACAAGCCATAATTCCAGCATTATTTATTAATAGATCTAGTTTCGAAAAGTTTTCTTTAAAGTCTTCTGCAAATTTTTTAACAGAATTTAAATTCCCCAGATCCATTTCAACAATATTTTCTTTAAAAACTATACCCTCAAGATTTTGAGCAGCAATATGTGTCCTTTTAGCTGGAATGATAACTTTTGCACCTTTATCAACCAATGCCCGAGTAGTTTCTAGACCAATGCCTGAGTAACCACCTGTAACAATAGCAATTTTTCCAGTTAGATCTATTTCTTTTATAATCTCATCAGCATTTGTCTTAGAGCCAAATCCAGATTTTATGGGTTTTTGTTGTTTTGATATCATGTAGGTATTGTAACTTTTTTCGAGGATAAAACATTATGAATAAAGAATCATTGTTTCTAATTCTTACTGCCATAGGAGTGGCAACTCTTGGAATAGCATATGGAACTCATCCTAATTATAATTTTCTTCCTGTTCCTTTTTTAAATAATATAGACATAAACTCAACAGACTTATCAAATGTCTTTAGCGCAATAATGGGATTGTATCTTGCAATGGCGAGTTTTTGGATCATTGGCGCAATTAACAAGTCTTACACAATACACGCTCTTTGGAGTCTAGTTATATTTATGATCGGAATTGGGGGAGGGAGATTGATTAGCATGTTCTCAGACGGTATACCATCATTTCCATTCACTCAATTTTTAGCTGTAGAAATAATATTTGCACTCATTGGAATTATTTTTTTAAAAAAAATTGGAAGCAAACCTCTTTAAAATATGAAAGTAATCATTTTAGGCGCTTGCGGTGGTATGGGGAGACATGTTGCAAAAACAATTTCATCATTTAAAGAGATTGATGATCTAGCTATTGCAGATTTGAGCTTAAAAGATTCTGAATCATTTGCTTCTCAATTAGGCTTTCACGCAAAGGGAGTTAAAGTAGATATTAACGATAATGAAAAATTATTAAGACTCTTATTTAATTATGATGTTGTTTTAAATACTGTTGGACCATTTTTTAAATTTGGTTATAAAGTGCTAAAAACTTCTTTAGAGGCTAATTGTCACTATATGGACATTTGCGATGACTGGGAACCAACAGAAAAAATGTTAGAGTTAAATAATATTGCTAAAGACAAAAATCTTTTAGCAATATTGGGCCTTGGAGCAAGTCCTGGCATTACAAATTTATTGGGAAAAATTGCTATAAATCATTTAGATAAAGTTCATACAATTTATACAGGTTGGAATTTAGAGGAGGCGCAACCAGAGCCTATATCCTCTCAAAAAGGTGTAAACGCTGCAATGATTCATGGGATTGAGCAAATTACTGGGAAAGTTAAGATATTCAAGGATGGCAAATTTAAGTTGGTAAATCCTCTTAAAAAACAAGAAGTTTCATACCCTAATATTGGAACTTACAATGCATATATTTTTGGCCATCCTGAGGCAATTACCTTTCCACATCACTTAAAAGATATCGTAAATTCAGTTAATCTTGCGCATGGTAATAAATCCACTATATTTGTTTTAAGAGTTATAAGGAAATTAATTAATCTAAAAATACTGACAAAAAATACAGCTGCACGATTCCTAGAATGGTTAGAAAATCAAAAAGATTTTCAAAAATATGTTCATTCAAATTCGTTGCCAGATATTTATGCTGTAGCAATAGGATCTAAGAATGGTAATGAAGAAACTGTAGCAGTATCTTTAGATGGTGAACCATCAAGAGAACTAACGATGGGTGAGGCGACAGGTTATCCTTTATCACTAGGCCTTAAAATGTTTCTTAATAATGAAATATTGGAAAGGGGAGTGATTGCACCTGAAAGTGATGGCATCGATCATAAAAAATTATTAATGGAAATATATAAATCATTTGGGATTAAAGATGCAAAAATTAAAATTGATAAATCTTGGTAACTAAGAGATCTTTTGACGAGCATTAAATGAAAGGTTGCCAGTATAGCTTTGATAAAAGCGACAGTATTGCGACTGTCGTGCTTCTGTCCTAGTAATATTGAATTTTTTTACTTAAATTATATTTTAGTCAAAAATGAAGGGTGTGTAGAAATGAAAAAGAATCCAAGCTTTAGTTTTAAATGGGCAACAATATTGTTTAATTATAAGGACTATCAAATCAAATATAGAAATGGGATGTGGAACAGCGTGGAGGAAATCTGGGTTAATGATGAACTCAAACATAGGCAGGCCTCTTGGAAATGGAGAACGCAAAACTCAGTTGAGCTATCTAATGGCGAAACACTTAACTTCGATTTTGGGTACGAGAAGATAAAGGGAAAACGGTTCTCTATTAAAGGTCCAGCTCTGTCACTCTACGTTAAGAGTGGTGAAAATGAGATATTCAGATTAGAACCTAAAAATGAAATTATTGGTTGGAAAGGATTGTTAGCATGTCTGATTATTGGATTTCTGTTTGGCTTTTTTGTTCTTCCTTTAATTTTTGTTTAATAATGCTTTTAAATGTATCCCTTGTAAAAGATACAAGGATTAGCAAAGGTTGGACCCAGGCTCAGCTAGCTGAATTATGTGCTGTAAATATCAGGACAATTCAAAGAGTTGAAAGTGATGGAACAGCTTCCTTAGAGACAACTATGGCATTGGCTGCAGTATTTGAACTTGAAGTAAAAGACCTATTTGCAGATCCTAAAATTGAAAATAAATATAACCATAAAAGCATATATATAATCCTAGGCTTATTGGCAGGATTTATTTTGGGCTTACTTTTTTAGTTTTTTTTGTATTATTTTTGAAGAACATAATGGGATCCTTTAATCATCTTTTAATAAATTGACACATAGACAAGAGGGTAAGAATGGTGTCCAGAGTTGGGATCGAACCACCGACACAAGGATTTTCAGTTCTTCTCTCTATTATAAAAATGCACGTTTCAGAGGCTACTGTGCATATTACTGTTCACAATTTAAATTTTTATGCAGTCTAAAATATGGTTTTGATGCACAATGGAACTATGAGGATATTTTTTTTAATAGTTCTATCTTTTCCCTTAATTTTAAAAGGAGAAATAGATGATTTTAAACAGTTAAATTCTTATAACTTAACTGATGCCCCAATGGTTCTTATGGGAAGAAGATGCTCTGCAGTTAATTATATTTTGACAGATAAAAAATACCAAAAATTAGGTACTTTTTTTGAATCATTTTCTCATGGCGCCTCAACAGAAGAAATATTAGATAGAGGTGGATTCTTCGATGAAGAATTTATTATTGAAGAGAATAT
>PBKI01000012.1 GCA_002721385.1 Gammaproteobacteria bacterium | reverse complement strand
AAATGATTTCTTCTGGAATTGCTGCTGGACCTGCAGAAAAGTTCCATTTTCTCATTTTATTCTTCTTGGTCTTCCTCTTCTGGAATAGTTACACATTCAATAAGTTTCTCTCCTTCTTTTGGTGAAATAATTTTTACCCCTTGAGTATTTCTACTTAATGTAGGAATCTGTGAAACATTTGTTCTAATCATTGTACCTTTATCGCTAATTAACATGATTCCATCTTCTTCACTTACCAGTGTTGCTGCAACCATAAGACCATTACGTTCGCTAGTTTTAATTGAGATAACCCCCTGTCCACCTCGGTTATGAATAGGGAAGTCATTCAAATTGGTTTTTTTACCATAACCATTCTCAGAAACACACAATACTGTTTTTGAGCTATCAGCCACATTTAGTGAAATTAAGGTTTGATCTTTCTTAAGCTTTATACCTTTGACGCCTCTTGCTGCTCTTCCCATAGATCTAACTTTTTCTTCATTAAACCTTATAAGCTTTCCAGCTGATGAAGCTAAAAGAATTTCCTGCTTTCCATCAGTAATAGCAGTACCTATTAATCTATCATCATCATCCAGTTTTATAGCTTTGATACCAGATTTCCATTTTCTTGCAAAAAGACTTAGATTTGTTTTTTTGGTTATTCCTTTTCTAGTTGCCATAAAAATAAATTTTTTATCAGAAAACTCTTCGACAGGGAGAATTTCGCTTACTCTTTCATCGTCATCTAAATTAAGCATATTAACAAGCGGTCTTCCTTTTGAAGTTCTCGACGCAACAGGAATTTCATATACTTTTAACCAAAAAACTTTCCCTTTGGTTGTAAAACATAATATTTGTACATGACTACTTAAAACATATAAGTTTTGTATTAAATCTTCTTCTTTAACTGCAGCAGCTGCTTTTCCTTGTCCGCCTCGTCTTTGTTCACGATATTCATCTAACGGTTGAGTTTTCGCATAACCACTTCTAGAGACTGTAAGAACTCTTGTTTCCTCAGGTATCAAATCTTCATTGGTTATACCTCGTCTTGTATCATTAATGAGAGTTTTCCTTTCATCACCAAAAGAATTTTTAATTTCTTCAAGTTCATCGATCATGAGATTTTGAAGGGTTAATTTATCATCTAAGATATTTTGAAGTTTTAGAACTTTATCAACAATTTCAGAAAACTCTTCACTTAGATTTTCTTGCTCTAATCCTGTAAGACGACCAAGTCTTAGTTCTAAAATTGCCTTAGCTTGGTCAGAAGACAATTTATATTTTTTACCTTTAATACCAAGATCTTTTGATATTCCTTTAGGTTTACATGCATCATTACCTACTTTTTTGAGAATCGCTTCAACAGGACCAGACTTCCATGTTTTCTTAATCAAAGATTCAGCTGCTTTCTTGGGATCTTTAGATTTTTTAATGATAGTTATGATTTCATCAATATTTGCAATAGCAACCATTAATCCTTCAACAACATGCCCTCTTTCCTTGGCTCGTCTTAGATCATATTTTGTCCTTTTTGTTATTACATCTTTTCTATGCTTGATAAATGCCTGTAGCATTTCTTTAAGATTAACTTCTTTCGGTTGTCCTTCAGATAAAACGGTAAAGTTAATTCCAAATGATTGCTCTAGTTGTGTTTGTGCAAAAAGATTATTTTCTAAAACATCTACAGAATCTCCTTTTCTAACCTCAATAACTACTCTTAAACCGTCTTTATCAGATTCATCTCTAATTTCTGTAATGCCTTCAATCTTTTTTTCTTTAACTAGCTCGGCAATTTTCTCAAGCATTTTTGCTTTATTTACCATAAAAGGAATTTCATTAATAATGAGAGATTGTTTTCCTGACTTATCTTCTTCAACAGAGGTATTTGATCGAATGTGAATAATCCCTCGTCCTGTTTTGTATGCTTCGTATATTCCTGCCTTGCCATCAATTGTTCCACCAGTTGGAAAATCAGGTCCAGAAATATCTTTTATCAACTCATCAATTGAAATTTTTGGATTATTAATTAAATTAACGCAGCCATNAATGACCTCATTTAAATTATGTGGGGGNATATTAGTTGCCATTCCTACAGCTATTCCAGATGATCCNTTAACNAAAAGATTAGGTATTTTTGTTGGAAGAACATCAGGAATGTGCTCACTGCCATCATAATTTGGNGAATATGAAACAGTTTCTTTCTCAATGTCNCCTAGCATTTGATCAGTAATTTTTGCCATTCTGACTTCTGTGTACCTCATGGCAGCAGGAGGATCACCATCAATAGATCCAAAATTTCCTTGACCTTCGACTATGGGATATCTCATTGAAAAGTCTTGTGCCATTCTCACCATTGCGTCGTAAACAGCTGAATCACCGTGCGGATGATATTTACCAATTACATCACCGACCACTCTAGCTGACTTTTTGTATGGTTTATTNTAAGAATTTCTAAGATCATACATTGCATATAAAATTCTACGGTGAACTGGTTTCAANCCATCTCTTATATCCGGCAAAGCTCTNCCATGAATNACGCTTAAAGCATAACTTAAGTATGACTGCTTTAGCTCATCTTCAATATTTACAGATATTATTTCTTTTGCAAAATCACTCATATTTTTGTTAATTTAAGTACCGGATTAGTTAAGCAATATTTTCTTTATTTAAAGCAATATTTTAACATATTTTNNTAGGGAAATTACTCTTTAAATTCGGATACTAGGCCACCAATTGACTCTTTAGCATCNCCAAACAGCATTCTTGTATTTTGTTTGAAAAAAAGTGGATTTTGCACGCCAGCAAAACCTGCTGACATAGATCTTTTAAGAACAAAAACAGTTTTTGCGTTGTGAACTTCAATGATTGGCATTCCATATATTGGGCTACCAGGCTCCTCAGTAGCTGATGGATTTACAACATCATTTGCTCCAATTACTATTGCAACATCCACTGTTTCCATTGAGGGATTAACATCATCTGGTTCAACTAAAACATCATATGGTACATTTGCTTCAGCTAATAAAACATTCATATGCCCCGGCATTCTTCCAGCAACAGGATGAATCCCATATCTTACTTCTGTTCCATTTTCCTCTAGCAGCTCTCCAAGTTCTCTAACTACATGCTGAGCNTGAGCAACAGCCATTCCATAACCTGGAACAACTAAAACGGAACTTGCATTTTCAAGAATCAAGTATGCATCAGATACATTTATTGGTTTAACNTCTCCTGTTTCCNGAGAACCAGATGATGAAGAAGATGCTGCATAACCCACAAACAATATATTGCTTATAGANCTGTTCATTGCTTTCGCCATGATGATTGTAAGAATAAGGCCACTTGCACCAACTAAGGAACCTGCAACAATTAAAACATTATTGAGTAGAAGTAATCCTGCAAAAGCAGCAGCTATGCCAGAGAAAGAATTTAGCAAAGATATTACCACTGGCATATCTCCGCCTCCTATTGGAAGAACAAAGCCAACACCCCCCAATAAAGTAAGAGTNAATAAAACNAAATAGNAATCTATNGGTAATTCTATTAAACCAGTNAATGCAACCGAATAAATCAAGAAAAATAATGATAAGTAAAAAATNGTAGTAAATAATTTTGTAACTATGGAATTTTTTTGTATTTTTAATTTTTCAGATAATTTACCGTAAGCGATTATGCTTCCTGAAAATGTTACACCACCAATATATGTTGTAAGCATTATCACAANATATTGAAAAACATTATCAGGGATAGCATTAAACTCTGACCAAGCAATAAAAAATGTTGCTAGTCCTCCAAAACCATTAAATAAAGCNACCATTTCAGGTATTGAAGTCATCTTNACTTTAAGTGCTATCGTTGATCCAATTAAAGCACCAACAGCAATACCAAGAATAACTATAATAGGATTTATCACATTGACAATTGTTATTGCAACAGCAATAAACATAGCTAAAGCTGATAANAAATTTCCTTTAACTGCAGTATCTTCTTTTCCTAGCATTTTTATGCCACTTATAAATAGAATAGAGGAAAAAATATAAACAATATTTTGAATGGCTGTTATGTCACTAAAAATATTCATAATTATTTCTTTTTAAACATTTTTAACATTCTATTTGTTACAAGATATCCACCAAAAACATTTATTGATGCGAAAGTAATTGCAAACAAGGCTAAAATTTCTTGTAATTGAGTATCTNAATTTAAAACAAGCGCGCCAACCAAGGCAATGCCTGAGATTGCATTAGCNCCTGACATTAAAGGTGTATGCAAAGTACTTGGAACCTTTGAAATAAGTTCAAGTCCCAGATATATTGATAGAATTAGGACAAACCCCAGTAATACATATACTTCCATTATTTGAACCTCTCATTCTTAATTTCACCATTAAATACAATTACGCTGTTTTGTATGATTTCATCTTCAAAATCAAATTTAATGTTTCGACTATCTTTATCAAAAAAGTCGCAAATCCAATTATTGTAGTTATTCGATAGTGCTAAAGAAGCATGATTAGAAACCTTAGAGGCTAAATTTGAAATTCCAATAATCTTTACTCCATTTCTAACTATTACTTCATCAACTTTTGAACCCTCTACATTTCCACCTGATTCAACAGCCATATCNAATATTACACTTCCNGGATTCATTTTATCTATTGTGTTNTTGTCAATAAGTAGAGGGGCTGGACGACCAAATAATTGAGCAGTAGTAATAACAATATCAGACCTCTCACAAACTTTTGATTGTAATTCTTTTTGTTTTTGTATTTGTTCAGAAGTTAATTCTTTTGCATATCCTTGATCAGTTTCACCAGTTTCTCCAAGATCAATTTTCACAAATTTTGCTCCAAGTGATTGAACTTGTTCTTCAACAACATCTCTGGTATCAAATGCTTCAACCCTAGCTCCAAGTCTTTTTGCAGTTGCAATAGCTTGCAGACCAGCCACACCAACACCAATTACAAAAACTTTAGCTGGTTTTAAAGTTCCTGCAGCCGTCATCATCATTGGAAGTGCTGCTGAAAGATGATTTGCTGANTCAATTACAGCCACATAACCAGCAAGATTTGCTTGAGAGCTTAATACATCCATTTTTTGCGCACGCGTAATTCTTGGAATAAATTCCATACTAACAAGATTAATATTTCTTTTAGCACACTCCTCAATAAAGCTCTGATTTGAAAAAGGATTGACCATACCAAGTATTGAAGAATTTTCTTTAATAAGATCTAGTTCATTATTATTCAATGGCTGATTTGTAATTATTAAATCTCCATCTTTNAAGCAATCTTCTCTAGTTGCTTTTTTNAGGCCTATATCCTGAAATACTTCATCATCTTTATTGATACCAACTCCTATGTTTTCTTCAAATTGAATTTGAACGCCAAGGTCCATAAGNCTATTCAATGTATCAGAATGAATTGGTGATCTGGTATCTTTTTGATTATTAGATTTTAATGCAGATATTATCAATTTAAGTTTTTNTTGTATAAATTATTTAGTGAAGTTAATCTTAACAGTTTCGTAAAGTCAAATGAATAAAATTGAGTGCATTTCAAATACTTTTTTATATAAGTTTGATTATTGTTTTTATACAAATGAAATTTTTTTTCATTTTTTCAAAAAGTTTGATCGGGTTAGAATAAGCAGATGAATAATATAGACTATCAAGAAGTAAATAAATTTTCAGAATTAGCAGAGCAATGGTGGGATAAAAACGGTGACTTTAAACCGCTTCATGTCATTAATCCTTTNAGAGCAAACTACATCAAAGAAAAAATAAACATTGAGGATAAGAATGTACTTGATGTTGGTTGCGGTGGTGGACTATTATCTGAGGCTTTANATGATTTTGGAGCAAATGTAACAGGTATTGATGCGGCTGGNCCAGGTATTGAAGTAGCTAAAATTCATGCAAAAGATAACAACAAAAATATTACATATCATGAAAAAACGGCTGAAGAGCTTGAAGTGTCNAAACATGAGTTGTTTGATGTTGTGACATGTCTTGAAGTTCTTGAGCATGTCCCTGATCCGGGTTCGCTAGTGAACAGTTGTGTTAATTTGTTAAAGCCTGATGGCCATCTATTCTTATCAACAATAAATAGAAATCCGAGATCTTGGATAACTGCAATTGTTGGGGCCGAATATATTTTTCAACTTCTACCTANAGGGACGCATGAATTTGATAAATTTATAAAGCCCTCAGAACTTGCCTCATACATTAGAAAGGCGCAAGCAGATTTAATTGAAACAAAAGGTATGTTTTATAATCCAATAACTCATAAGGCAAATCTAAATGATGATCTTGGAGTCAACTATATGATTTATGCAAAGAAAATTTAAAACTGAGTTGGTTCTATTTGATCTTGAT
This sequence comes from Gammaproteobacteria bacterium, assembly GCA_002721385.1. GTDB lineage: Bacteria > Pseudomonadota > Gammaproteobacteria > Magnimaribacterales > D2472 > SAR86A. The sequence continues at coordinate 8,609 of PBKI01000012.1, read as the reverse complement.
GGAACTNTAATAGATACCGCACCTGACTTTCATAGTTCAATAAACATTATTTTACGAAAATATAAATACCCTANAGTTGATATGCAATCNTTGCGTCCATATGTTTCTGAAGGCTCGTCTGAGCTAATAAAATTTGCTTTTAAAATTGATGAAAGTCATCAACAATTTGATCAACTTAAAAAAGAATTCTTAGAAGAATATAAAAAAAANTTGACGAATTTGTCTAAGCCTTTTGAAGGAATTGATGAGGTTATTAATTTTTTAGATAGNAATTNNATTTCATATGGAGTGGTTACTAATAAACCAAATGAATATGCCGAACCTCTNATAAATAGTTTTCATTTATTTGNAAATAANAAAGTTTTGATTTGTCCTGATCATGTAAAAATTTCTAAACCACATCCTGAAGGTATTTTGTTAGCTTGTAANANATTAAATGCAGCTGCTAAAAATACAATTTATATCGGNGATCATANCAATGATCTGGAGGCTGGTAAGGCAGCTGGAACAACGATTGTTGGATGCGNATACGGTTATTCTCTTTGTAAAGNGANTACNCCAGTANTGGTGAGTTCGCCAAAAGAAATAATNAANTATATANACTGAGNACATTATAAGAAGTTTATAAAAAATGTTTGANGGAAAAAATATACTAATNACAGGAGCCTCNAAAGGCATTGGAAGAGTNCTANCAAAAGAACTTAGCATGCNTGGAGCTAATATAATTCTGCTATCAAAAAATGAAACTCTTCTTGATAGTATTTATGACGAAATTGCCGATAATACAAGNACTAGTCCNTGTATTATTAAATGTGATTTAGNNNGTCTTGATGAGCTNAGNTCTCAAGANATAGCAAATACAATTTTTCAAGATTATGGNAGCNTNGATTGTATTATTCATAATGCTGCNACAATAGAAAAAATGTCNAACATTGAAAACTTTGATCTTTTATCTTGGAAAAAGATCATGAATGTCAATCTAACAAGTTCTTTTCTTTTAAGTAAANATCTTTTGCCANTTATGAAGTCAAGTGAATCTCCNCGCATNATTTTTACCTCCTCGAGTGTNGGNTACGAAGGCAAGGCTTTTTGGGGAGCATACTCAGTATCCAAAGGTGGTTCAAAAATATTATCAGAGATTTTGAATGAAGAACTTAGTCATATTAAAAATTTCAAAGTATTTAATTTTAATCCTATGGCAACTAGAACTGACTTGAGAGCATTAGCTTTCCCAGCAGAAAATCCAACTTACTTGAAAGACCCTCAAGAATTGATCCCATATTATAAATGGATGATATCTGAGAAAAGTAATAGTTCTATAAAAGTAAATATCAGTTTTGGAGATTCTATTTGATTTTATATCGTAACATTTTCATCCTCNAGAACTCTCCATAAAAATAAACACATATAGCTTCTNTATGGGCTAAAATTTGCATAAAAATCCTCAGTGTATATTTTCATATCCAAAAGCCTAGAATGAGCATTTTTAAGTCCTAAATCNAATATTGAGAATACATCTGGATCACCGATATAAAATAATCGAGACATTTCAATAGACCAAGGACCAATACCCTTNATANTAATAAGNANTTGGTAATATTCTTCGGNGGATAATTTTTTTAATTTTTTTTTGCTTTGTTCGCCAAGGTTTTTGTTAAAAATTACTCCATTTATATATTCAATTTTTTGCCGAGATAATCCNGCTAATTTAAATTNAGCATTTAAATTCTTATTTGGTTTTTTATATCTATTTTTTTGAATTATTGCTTCTGTTCTTTTCCATATAGCCGCTGCGGATTGAACAGAAAGCTGTTGACCAATAATTATTTTTACAATATGTGGCACTAAATCCATTTTTGATACAGTTATCTTCAATGGACCTNTTTTTNTGATATGTTCANATAAAGCAACAAATCCTANTTCTTTTGATTTTTTTTGGAGAAAATTATATGCCTTGATATGTTCCATATTCCCTCAGCGAAAAAATATCTTCTTCTTGAAGTTCAATATATCTCCCTTTTTTTANAGTTGATGGCAAAAATATTGGTCCAAATCTTGTTCTTTTTAATCTACTTACTTCCATTTCAACTGATTCAAATAATTTTCTTACTTCTCTATTTNTTCCACTATGCAAACAAACAGAAAACCATTGATTAGATGAATTTTTTTGNCCTTCTACAAGATCAGAAAAGGAAAAATTTTCACCNTCAATACTTATTCCTTCCAAAAGTTTTTGTTTTTTTTCATTTGTGAAAATACCTCTNGCTCTAACTAAATATTCTCTATCAATATTAGATGANGGATGCATGCAATAATTTGCGAAATCTCCATCATTNGTAAAAAGCATTAATCCAGAAGTATTGATATCAAGCCTTCCTATTGATATCCATCTTTTTGAANTNTTCTCATTTTTTGGCAAATAATCAAAAATAATTGGAATTTTTTTTTCTCTTTTTGATGATGAGACAACACCCTCAGGCTTATTAAGNAACAATACTCTGAGAGGTTCTGATTGATCTTGAATCACTTTGCCATCATATTCAACAATGTCTTCAGAACTAACCTTTTNGCCTATTATTGCAATTTTATTATTTACTNTAATTTTTTCAGACTTAATNAGTTCTTCACAAAATCTTCTTGATCCNATACCTGATCTTGCAAGAAATTTCTGCAATCTCTCTGTCATGATTTATACAGCTTTTGATANTAAGTCTATATCTTTATTTTCCTGAGCTTCTGGTAATTTAGGTAATTCAGAAATGCTTTTTAAGTTAAGATCATCCAGAAAATCTTTTGTGCTCACATATAATGCAGGTCTTCCTGGAACGTCTCTNTAGCCAGATATCTTTATCCAATTTTTTTCAAGTAAGAACCTTATGCTTCTAGTGCTAACAGAAACCCCCCTTATATCTTCAATATCTCCCCTNGTAACTGGTTGTTTATAAGCAATAATAGAGATGGTTTCCATTAAGGCTTTTGATANCTTTGTGCCTCTTTCATTCCATAAAAGAGATAGGCATTGACTAAAATCTTCTCTTATCTTTAATCTANATCCAGAGGCTACTTCTGAAACTTCTATTGAGCTATTTTCATATCTTAATTCNAGCTCATTTANNGCCTTTTTTATATCAGACAATTCAACTAAATAGCCTGAATTTTCTAAAATNCTTCTNAATTCAGATAATCTCATGGGNCTTCCTGACCCAAATAATATNGCTTCAATTGAATTAGTTATATTCGTCATTTATGGTCTCTCCAAAAATTTTAAATACAATTCATCACTTTTGTTTTGTATAAGCTCAATACANCCATCTTTTGCTAGTTCGAGTGATGCNAAGAGTGAAACCACCACNCCCGCTCTACCTTCTGACTTATTTAATATCTTCGAAAAACGGGAAATNTTTTTCTTTGATAATAGTTCGAGAATAAGTTTTATTCTCTCCTTGGTTGATAGCTCTTCAAAATCTATCAAATGATCAGATTTATAATTAGGTCTGCTGAAGACATCTAAAATTATATTATGTAATTCGTNCACTGAGATTATAGGCTCTTCGGATTTAATTTTTTTGATTTCAGGCAATTTAGTTGAGGCTATGAAAAAATCTCTATCTACTCGAGGAATAACCGCTATCTGCTCAGAAACAACTTTATATCTTTGATATTCTTGTAATCTTTCTATTAAATTTGCTCTAGGATCTTTGTCTTCTTCATCAAAACTTTCTTTTGGTAACATCAGTCTTGACTTAATCTCTGCCAAGGTTGCTGCCATTACTAGGTANTCTGCAGCAAGTTCAAATTTTAGGGAATCCATTAGTTCAATATATTCTAAATATTGATCAGTTATGTTAGATACATCAAGCTCCAATATATTGATATTATCTTTCTTAATAAGATATAAAAGTACATCCATCGGCCCTGAAAAGGATTCAAGACATATTTCAAGAGCATTTGGTGGAATAAATAAATCTTCAGGAAGATCTGAAAACTGATGATTTATCAATGAGGGAATTTCAGATTGAGCAATTTTATTTTGCATAAATAAACACTATATAGCGTAAGTTTTNTTTATTTTAATACAATATCTTGTGTATTACCTTAAAAAATCGTCAATTTTACACAATTCTTCAAAATATTATTAACATTTATTTGTTTATATTATCTTGCTTTCATTTAATAATAGACGGCCTCTGTNTAAAAAGAGTTATAAAATATTAATATGAATTACTTAACTGATAACACCAGNATAATAGATAGAAAAAAAGTTCCTGCGCCCTATGAATTGGTTAATAAATATCCAATTAGTGAGGATATATCAAAACTTGTTTATGGAACTAGAACTGAAATAAGTCAAATACTNCATGATAAAGATGACCGAATATTTGTTGTTGTTGGTCCATGTTCAATTCATGACCCAATAAGTGCAATNGAGTATGCTAAAAAATTATCNGAAGAAAATAAGAAATTTCATAAAAATTTGTTAGTTGTTATGAGAGTATATTTTGAGAAACCAAGAACAACAGTGGGTTGGAAGGGTTTGATAAATGATCCTGATATTAATGAAACTTTTGACATTGCCAAAGGTGTTGAAATTGCTAGAAAGCTGCTAATTGATATAGCAGAGTTAGGCCTGCCTGCGGGAACTGAGTTCCTTGATCCAATATCACCGCAATATGTAACAGANGTAATTTCTTGGGGTGCAATTGGTGCAAGAACAGCAGAGAGTCAAATTCATAGAGANTTAGCATCAGGTTTATCATGCCCTATTGGTATCAAAAATAGTACTGATGGTGCGCTAAAGGCAGCAATAGATGGTATACAAGCAGCAAATCATTCGCATGTATTTCTTGGTGCAACTAAAGAAGCAGATATTGCTATGCTTAAAACCTCAGGCAATAACGATAGTCACATAATTCTAAGGGGTGGCAAGGTTCCAAATTATGATGCAGATTCAGTAGAAAATACTCTCATTGCTTTGAGAGAGGCAGAAGTTAATGANTCCATTATGATNGATGCAAGCCATGGAAATAGTCAAAAGCAGTTNAAACAACAAATACCTGTAATTGATTCAATTTGCAGTCAAATAAAATATAACAATAATATNAAAGGTGTNATGATAGAAAGTCATTTAAANGAGGGTAACCAAAAAATTACNGATAATTTAAAATATGGACAAAGTATCACAGACGGATGTATGGGTTGGGATGATACGNTTATGTGTTTAAAAATGCTTAGTGATGCNGTNGACANCAGAAGAGGAAATTAATTTAATTGNATNCAANAGATGATTTAACTTTTTCNCCNGCAGTTGCAGAAACTCTTGGAATTGAATGNGCGCTTATACTGAAGTTATATCAAACAAATAAACTTGAAAATACATCTTCATTGGAATCTATTAAAAAATCCATCAAAAATATTTTGGTCTTTGTGAATGAAAATACTATAAATAAATCAGTTGAAAAATTACTTAAATTTGAGCTAATAAAACTGGATGAGCATACAAAAAAAATTGACTATCAATTGTCACAACCTAAAAGAAATTTTGAATCAAAAAGAATGTTTAATGAATGGNCTCCGAACAAAGAAGCTGCAGAAATTATTAATATGTCTGAAATAGATGAAGGATTTTGTAATCTTAAGTTNAAAGAATTTAAAGTTTATTGGATAGAAAGAGGACAAAGAAAAAATAATTGGAACTCAACATTTATTGATTATTTAAGAAGGGAATGGGCAAAAGAACTAAATTCAAATATAGANTCACCTCAAACAATTGATGAAAANTGGTATCCTGATGATGACGTTTTTGATATTCTTAACCTATCNGAGATTACTAAAGACTCTGCCCTAAAATATCTAAGAGAATTTATATTGTATTGGAAAGAAAAAGGAATAGCTTTAAATACATGGAATTCTAAGTTTATAGAGCATGTAAAAAGGAGAAATCTCTTAAACAATGATTTTNGTAAAGATGAAGANAATAAAAAACATATTGAACCAGGAAAATACTCGCAAGACTTCAAAACAAGAACAAATGACAATACTTGGGCAAAAGAAATTAACCTCGATTAAAAANGATTTTNTNAAATCAATTGATGAGTTATTTTTAAANCTTGAACTCGCTTACCATTATCAATTCTATAAAGTATTTGGAACTGATCAAAGGCTTAAGGAAGGAAAAAAACTTTGGGCGATATCCTTAAAAGAATTTTCACCAGATACGATCCTCAAATCTGTTGAAAATGTAATATCTTCTCAATCTTTTCTTCCAACTCTTACAGATTTAGTTAAAGCTTGCAGAGAAACCGCAATGGATGATGGATTTCCTTCGGCAGAAGATGCCTTTGACGAAGCTAAAAGATCTTTCCAGCCAAGAAAANAATTTAATTGGTCGCATCCAATAATATTTTTTGCAGGAAAAAAAATTGGGTGGAATACATTCAATGAAAAAGACTCTAATCAAGCCTACAAAGTTTTTGNNAAAATTTATTCNTCTCTTAAGAAACAATCAAAAGCTGGTAAAAAATTTGTAATTGAGAATGACTATACTTCTGATGAACAAAAACCACTTAANAAACANTTGCTAGAAAAGCTTNGAAAAAAACATAAAGTTTAAAAAATAAAAAAAGTCTATATATTATGAAGGTGACTAAAAATATCAGGATATCTCTTTACATTCTTACGCCAATTATTTTGTGGATGATATCAGGTTTCTTCAAGAAAGATAATGTTGAGTTTGAANCACAATCTACTGAATTATTTAGCGTTCAAACTATAGTTAGTAGTGCAGTCAGTTATCAACCCTTAATTAAGTTAAAGGCAACAACAAAATCTGAAGCCAGAATCAATGTAAAAGCAAAGACTTCAGGCGAAGTCGTTAAGATAGGAGCTACTCAAGGTAACTATGTTAAGAAAGATCAAATATTGTGTAGTTTAGGAGTAGTAGAGCTTAATAGAACTGAGGTAAAAGCNCCCTTCTCAGGANATGTTGAGCAAATTNTTAAACCTGGNAATTTTCTTGAGCGTGGTCAGGTATGTGCAACAATAATNCAACTCAATCCAATTTCGTTTGTAGCTGGTGTGCCAGAGTACGATATTAATAAGGTTCAAGTTAATCAAAACGTAAGCGTTGAATTAGTTACTGGACAAAAGATAAATGGAAAACTCACATTTGTTTCAAAGAGTGCATCTCCTGATACGAGAACCTTTANCGTCGAATCACAAATAGATAATTCCGATGGAAAAATTAAGGATGGTTTNACAGCTGAAATGATTATTAAGATTGATAAAGTTATGGCTCACAAAATATCTCCATCGATTCTTCTTTTAAATGATGAAGGAAAGCTTGGAATAAGAATAGTNAATGACAAAAATATTGCTAAATTCGTNGAAATTAGNATNCTTGAAGATTCTGAAGAAGGTCTCTGGGTCACAGATATNNCAAGCAAAGCTGAAATAATAGTTCANGGTCAAGGGTTTGTTGAAGACGGTCAAGAAGTAATCACAAATCAACTATGACAGGNATTATAGATTTTGCATTAAAGAAAGCAAAGACAACTCTTCTCATTGCTTTCATGGTAATAATTGCTGGTACAGTTGCAAGGCAAGAGATTCCTATTGCAGCTTCACCAAATGTACAGCTTCCATTTATTACTGTTTCAGTTTTTTTAGATGGTGCTTCTCCAAGTGATACCTCAAGATTAATTGCAAGGCCACTTGAAAACAGACTTAAAACAGTNACAGGTGTAAAGAATATTAGATCTACTAGCTATTTAAGTTATGCAAGAATTTTCTTAGAGTTTGAAGTTGGATTTGACATTGATAAAGCTTTGGTTGATGTNAAACAAGGTGTTGAGGAAATAAAATATCAACTTCCTCAAGAGGCTGAAGATCCTCAAATTGAAGAATATAGTGAAGCCAGTTTTCCTGTNATGAATATAAGTGTTGTGGGTGGCAGCTCCGTAAGACAGAAAGTATTCTATGCCCGTGATCTAAAAGATAGAATTGAACCTGTAGAACAAATTCTTGAAGTCAGAATGACAGGCGCACCCGAAGAAGTTCTCGAGGGCGTNATTGATAAATCAAAGATGGAGTCTTATGGCGTTACATTATCTGATGTTTATTATTCAGTATCTAACAATAATTTAATTATTCCTGGTGGCAAACAGGATACNGGAAGNGGNAGCTTTAATATTGAGGTTCCAAGTATNATTGAGTCTGCTAAAGATGTTTATGCTATCCCGGTAAAAGTTACAAAAGATGCTATTGTAACGTTAGGTGATATTGCATCCATAAANAGAACCTTNAAAGATTTCACATCTTATGCAAGAGTGAATGGTCAAGATGCAGTCACACTAGANATTTCATTAAGAGAGAGNGCTAACGCGATTGATGCCTCTAATGCTATAAGAAATATACTTAGCGATTTTGAAAAAACACTTCCCAAAAATTTAAATATTGTTATATCNAATGATGATACTGTGTATGCCAGCCTNATGGTAAAAGAGCTTAACGGNAATATTATAGCTGCTGTTGTTCTTATCATGGTTTTAGTAATTGCAAGTATGGGAGCNAGAGTATCAATGTTAGTTGGCTTATCTATTCCTTTTTGTTTC
>PBKI01000011.1 GCA_002721385.1 Gammaproteobacteria bacterium | reverse complement strand
TTTTTCAAACTCCTGAAGCAATTAAATCAATGCTGATCACAAATTACCTTAATATGTGTGCATTGGATTTTGAAGAGAAGACTTCAAATATCAATTCATCTGAACCCTCTGTTGTTGTTATGAGATCTATCGAAATTTTATTTAATTTTTATTCTGAACATGAATCAGCTCAAAAATTATTATTATCTAGTTCTTTTATTTTACCTGTTGAGAAAGAACCTTTTCATATCCTCTCAAATAAAATTCAATCTTTTGTTGAAATGAATATATCCCTTCCAAATATCTTTAACAAAGACGGAGTTTTTAGAGTTATAACTCAGATAATATTATCAATCTTTGCACTGAACACTAAGGAAAGTGGTTCACTTAATGAGGTTGGTAAAATTGAAGCGCATCGGGCAGCTCATGCATATTTGCTCAATTGGCTTAAACAATCTACCTAACAATTATATGAAACTTTTTAGACTAACTAAGATTGTTCTAAGTATGTCTTTGTTATCAAGCATCTCTTTAAATGCAGAGAATACAATCTATGCAAAATTAGAAACTCCTCAGGTAACCATTACAGGTGACGCAGATGATCCTGCGATATGGATCAATGAGGCAGAATCAAATTTTTCTATAGTTTTTGGAACTGATAAATACAATGGAATTTACTCATACAACCTTAAGGGCGAAGTTATAGGTTTTGCATCGGCAGGTAGAATAAATAATCTTGATATTCGTACTCTAAATGATAAAAATTATTTTTTTGGAACCAATACTGGTTTAAATACTATAGACCTATGGATATATACAAACTCTGTTTTGGCTAATGCAGCAAAGGCAAAAAAATTTGCATTATCTGACAATGCTGAACACTCCAAAAAAACAAATTTTTTAGCTTATGGAATTTGTACAGGAATAACTTCTAAAAATGAAATTATTGCCTTTGTTACAGAGGCAAAAGGCCCAAGAATCCAATTATGGAAGTTTGATAACGATAAATTGAACTTGCTGGCGACCTTTAATAACGACAATGCATCTGAATCTGAGGGTTGTGTATTTGATGATGAAAATATGACTCTTTTTGTATCTGAAGAAAATGCAAGGGGAATTATCAGATCTTATAAGCTTACCAATGAATTTGAATTAAAAGATATGTTTAAAATTGATGATCGGCAAAGAAATATTGTTGGAGATCCAGAGGGATTAGCTTTATATAAAACTACTAAAAATGATGGTTACTTAGTAGCTTCGTCTCAAGGTAACAACACTTTTAATATTTATCAAAGGAACTATCCGCATGATTTTATATCAAGTTTTGTCGTCGGTGACTCTGATCTAATTGATGGTGTAAGTGACACCGATGGCATTGAAATAAAAAACAACTATTTTAATAAAGACTTTCCAAATGGGATCATAGTAGTTCAGGATGGAAAAAATACGGGCAATGTCGTCAAATCAAAAGAGAACTTTAAATATATTTCTCTTGATCAACTTCAACAAATATTGGATTTATAAATTTTCTATAAAATTTAGTATGTCTTTTGATAAAGTTTCAGGNTTTTCAAGAGCNGCAAAATGNCCNCCATCATAAATATTCCATTGAACAACATTGTATATTTCTTCGGCCCATGCTCTTGGTGGCGCTATTAGATCTCTTTTAAATATCGCGCCAGCCATTGGTTGAGAAATTTTTTCAAATGAAAAACCTAAATCTCCATTTTCTTTGTAAATNCTAGCAGAGGAAGTGATTGATTCTGAAAACCAATANAGTGAAATAATCGCTTGAACCTCTTCNTCAGAAACAACTAGCTTATTCTCCACTCCATCGAACCAGCCATAAAACTTTTCAACAATCCACGCTGCAAGCCCAATAGGGGAGTCATTTAAGGCGTATCCAATAGTTTGAGGTTTTGTTTTTTGAATTTCGTAATATCCAAAACCTTCATGTTTATATTTTTCATAATTACTTAATAACTTTTGTTCCTCTGAAGAGACTCCTTCTAATGGATCTTTATCAGCAGGCGGCCATGCTAGAACCATATTAGAATGAATACCAATGCAGTTATCTGGGAAAAGTTCAGCCATCCACTTGCTTACAGTGGCACCCCAATCACCCCCTTGAACAATGTATTTCTTNTAGCCAAGAGCTACNACTAACTCATGTTGTATTTTTGCTATTTCTTTTGAATTCATTCCAGGTTTCGAGGGNTTGTCCGAAAAACCAAAACCTGGCAATGCTGGACAGATTATATCTACCGGCTTAGCANTATTATCATGCAGCATTGGAATTATTTTTATAAANTCTTGAACACTTCCAGGCCAACCATGAGTCATTACTATTGGGAGAGCATTTTTAGAATTAGATTTTGAATGAAGAAAATGTATCTTTAATCCAGAAGATGATTTAAAACTGTAACTACCAATATTGTTAATTTTTTCTTCATGAGTTCTCCAATTAAATTCGTTCAACCATTTATTAGAAAACTTTTTTAGATAACTCATATCAGTCCCATGAGACCAATTGTTATTTATTTCATCAGGCCATCTAGTNNGTCTAATTTTTTGTTTTAAAAGGTCTATTTCTTCANTGGAAACATTTATGTCAAAATTTTTAATCATTTATCAATTTTCATNTTTTATATAATTTATATCAATACCTTTCTTGATTAAGTAAAATATGTCACTTAAATATTATGTTTGAAAATATAGAAACATTTCTCACTGANAACTCTCAGTATGCATGGATTGCTGTGTTTCTATTCGCNTTTTTGGAATCATTTGTCTTGTCTGGAATTGTAGTGTCCAGCGCTATTTTATTTTCGGTATGTATCTTTGTGTATAACATGGAATTGATGCCAATATATCTAATAGTGCCAGTAGCAACAGCTGGNGCACATATTGGAGATATGTGTGGTTTTATATTTGGAAAAACTGTCGGACCATCATTATTATCTTCAAGATTTATTATTAAAAGAGAAAAATTAATTACAAGAGCTCAAAAATTTTTGGATAAAACAGGATCTTTTACAGTCTTAATAGGTAGATTTATTCCAGCAATAAGACCTATAGTTCCATTTCTTCTTGGAATTTCTGATTTAAAAACTGTAAGATTTTATATAGCTGATGTTATTGCTTGTTCTTTTTGGGGCATAGCACTTGGNTTTTTAGTAACAAGCGTTGGCTCAATTTTGGGATAAGATTATGTTAAGTGTATTTATTTTAGTTGTAAGCACAGTAGCCTTGGTTTATTTATTATATCAACTTATNAAAGCATCTCGTCAGGGCANGTTTTTACAAACCATTAGAGATCTACTTATNATTTTTTTGGCTTTATNAATGACNGCAGCAATTTTTTATATTGGATTCAGATTCTTTAGGTCATTTATTTAAAAATTATGTCAATGACTTTATTTGAGAAAATTATTAACAGAGAGATTCCGGCTGAGATACTTTATGAAGATGATAAATCAATTGTAATTGAAGATATTCAACCTCAAGCCCCAACACATTTGCTTATCATCCCAAAAAAACCCTTGGCTAAAGTTTCGGATGCGACAATAGATGATCAAAGCATTTTAGGTCACTTGATTTTAGTTGCCAAAGAAATAGCTGATNAGCTTCAATTAGATGAAACTTTTAGATTAGTTATTAATAATGGNGCAAAAGCAGGCCAAAGCGTTTTTCATCTTCATATACATTTATTATCCGGAAGGCCATTTACATGGCCTCCAGGTTAAAAAAATAAATAAGCACTTAATCCTAAAACAAGTACTATAAATCCAATACCTGCANCAAAAAAAGCGCCTAATTTTAGCGTTGCACTATCATTCATTTAAATTCCCCTAAAAAAAATATANCAAAAAGAATTTAATTTTCAATAGATTTTTTAATATAAAATGTAAGTAACTAAAACATATACNTTCTATGAATATTCCATCTACAAAAAAGTTCAGNAAAGAAGTAAAAGCCTGGATTTCNTATGATCTTGGAAATTCTGCATTTGCAACTACTGTAATAGCTGCATTTTTNCCAATCTTTTATAATCAATACTGGGCAGGAGGTATAGATCCTGTNCTGTCTGCACAATACCTTAGCTGGACATTAGTTATTTCNAATATTACGTTACTTTTTACAGCTCCACTTATAGGAGCAATTACAGATATCAGNAAAACAACAAAAAAATTATTTATTTGTATGGTATTAGTCTCAATTATATGTGTTTCCTTGTTGTATACACTGAATGCTGGATCTTGGTTAAAAGCTCTGATATTTTTTGGAATAGCTAATTATTTTTTTTCAGCTTCGAATGTTCTTTACGATAAGATACTAGTTCAAATATCTTCTCCTGATCTTTTTTCAAAAATTTCTGGTTATGGTTTTGCTTGGGGCTATTTCGGTGGCGGTATTTTATTTTTAATTAATGCAATAATGAGTTTATATCCAAATTTGTTTGGCCTTGATTCACAAGCAGATGCTATTAGATGGTCATTTGTTACTGTTTCAGTGTGGTGGTTAATTTTTTTGATTCCATTGGCAGTAACTTTTAGAGATAGGACTGTTAACATCGNNAAAGATAATGTGTTTGTTAATTCATTTAAAAATTTATTTACTACATTTAGATCAATTTCCAAATACAAAAATGCATTTATTTTTTTAATTGCTTTTTTCTTATTCATTGATGGTGTNCACACAGTCATGGCACTTGCTTCAACTTTTGCCCTAAATCTAGGATTAGATTCAAGCTCTNTTATTATTGGACTTTTATTAGTTCAATTCATAGCTTTTCCCTCAACATTGCTCTGGTCATATGTCGGAGAGAAATATAATGATAAATTTGNAATCACNTTTTCAATATATATCTACATGGGAATAATCATCTTTTCCTTTTTNCTTTCTAATGGAACGCAATTCTATATTCTTGCAGCTCTTGTTGGTTTTGTTCAAGGTGGTATTCAAGCAAGCTCAAGAGGTCTTTTTGCTAAATTGATACCTGCTGAAAAGGCTGGTGAGTTCTTTGGTATTTTTAATACNTTTGGAAAGGCAGGAGCTTTTATTGGGCCGGCTTTGGTTGGATTCTTTTTACTTGCTTTTAATAATGTTAGGATAAGCCTTCTCCCAATATTAATATTATTTATTCTCGGNCTTATAGTCCTTTATTTTGTAGAGACAGATGAAATTATTTAGTACTAAATCAATTATTTTTTACAGTGTTTTNGGTTTTATAACTGCTTTTACTGTAATACCTTTCATAAGAGGCCTATTAGATTATTCTATTGGAATCGAAATCTTAATAACATCAGCAATCGTCATTCCAATGTATGCTGTTGTAACAAGATTATTNAAAAAATATTTAGATTAATTATTCAANGTATCAAAAAGTAGCTTTGGTCTATCTGTGATAATTCCGTCAACATTTATTCCTATCAGGTACTNGAATGTTTTTACATCNTTTATTGTCCAGACCATTATTTTTAGATTTTTTGNATGAACAAAATCAACAAACCTTTTTGAGACAAGCCGGATNCCATAATAACTAATTGGNACCTGAAGACAATCTCCAATNAAACTTTTTTTATATAAACCCCAGCTTGCTATAAGAGTTTTAAAAACCTCATTCGGACCCATAGAAATGCATAAGTTNGGATTTATTGATCTTACTAACTCTAGTCTTTTACTACTAAAACTTGCTATACAAACTCTATCTGATACATCAAGTTTATTAATAACATCAAGAGCCGGCTTTACTACTTCATCTGTCTTAAAATCAATTTGAAAAGAAAGATTGGGGAATTTTNNAAGAGTTTCATCCAATCTTGGTATTTTTTTATTTTNAAAGATATGCAGATTATCAATCTCTTTACTTGATAGTTCACTAAAGACAATATGTTTATTTAATATTCTCGACAAATCATCATCATGGAAGATATATGGAACTCCATCAGAGGATGTTTGAACATCAGTTTCAATGAATTTGCACCCAATAGATCTTGAATAATCAAATGACTCTATGGTGTTCTCAAATGATTCCTCAGCACCACCTCTATGAGNAAGTACTTGAAGTCCTTTNTGCTGCAGATATGTCTTCATTCTTCGATATTGTATACATTATTACTGTAAAATATATATTATTANATATCTGGTATAACTCTGTGAATAAATTTGATTCAATAAGGCCATATAAAAATGAAGAAGTTAATCAAGTTTTAATTGACTTATCTAATAATCGCAGATTTCTTAAAATGTTATTTAAAACAGGTGAATTCCCATANATCAAATATTTACCTTTTTCTAGAAAAATTCTGGGATCATANCTCCTCAGACAGTTTAAAAATATTATTGATGTTAAGTCTTATCAAGATATGTTTGAAAATATTGTGACTAACGTTGTAGAAAAATCTATTGAAAGATTTTCATACAGTGGGCTTGAAAATATCTCCGCAAGTAAGAGCTATCTTTTCATTTCAAATCATAGAGATATAACTTTAGATTCAGCATTACTAAATCTAACACTCCATCAAAACAACTTTAATACTACAAATAATGCTGTCGGCAATAACCTATTGAATGAAAAATGGGCATCGGATTTAATGCGACTTAATAAAAGTTTCATAATTGATAGAAGCGATAAAAGTAAAAGAGAAATATATAAAAGTTTAAATCTTGCATCAGAATTTATTCATGAATCAATTTTAAATAAAAACGAATCAATATGGATTGCACAAAAACAAGGAAGGTCAAAAGATGGAAACGATTATACNGATCCCTCTGTAATTAAAATGATCCATTTAAATGCCAGAAAGAAAATACCTATTAATGATTATCTAAATTCTCTGAATGTTGTCCCTATTTCAATTTCTTATGAAAAAGATCCAAATGATATTCGCAAAGCTAATGAATTATATTTAACAGACATAAATCATGCATATGAAAAAGATCCAAAAGAAGACCTTGAAAGTATTGCTGAGGGTATACGTGGTCAAAAAGGCAAAGTTCATCTTCATGTAGGAAAAATTTTAAATTTTGAGCATGATTCTTANGAAAAATGCTCTGATGAAATTACCTTAGCAATCAAATCNACATATAAAAACTTTTCAACTAATTATGCCGCGGCAATCATTCAAGGCAAGAAAGTAAATATAGAGAATTTTNCTAATNATGAAATTGATGCAGCTGTATCTTATTTAAAAGAAAGAATGACTGAAATATCTGAGGAGATGCAACCATATCTCTTGAATCAATACAGNAGATCTCTTGAAATATAAAAGGTAATAAAACAGTTTCTAAAAATTTAGGGAGGATGAATAAGATACTGCCTCACTACCTTTTATAATTTTTTTATAAGCTATATCCTTGCTCNTTGTGTTCAAAGATATCAAGGCCTTCTTCTTCGCCTTCGTTTGAGACCCTTATTTCAGTGAACATATTGATTACTCTTAAAATAAAGTATGTAGCCAAGATAGTCCATGCACTTATTACCACAATACCCTCCAATTGGAGCATCAATTGTTTTGCTGTTCCTTCCTCTGATATACCAGCAGCACCAGAGCCTAAAAATCCATCTGGATCCCCAACCAATGCAAGCATTATTATTCCAAGAATCCCTCCAACTCCATGTACTGGAAATACATCAAGCGAATCATCAATTTTGAAATATGATTTAACCAATTGTGTTGCATAGAAACAAACAGAGCCTGCAANCANACCAATTAATAATGCACCTGATGGACCAACNGTTCCCGATGCTGGTGTAATAGTAGCTAAACCGGANACCATACCAGTTGCAATACCAATCATGGTAGCTTTNCCAGACTTAATCCATTCAATTGNCATCCATGTCAAAGCTCCCACAGAAGCGCTAATATGAGTAACTAACATTGCCATTCCAGCTGAACTATCAGCAGCAACTGCGCTTCCAGCATTAAATCCAAACCATCCAACCCATAACATTGATGCTCCTATCATCACCATTGTTCTGTTGTGAGGTGGNAGAGGTATTTTATTAAATCCTTTTCTTTGACCAAGATATATTGCAGCNACTAAAGCACCTAAGCCACAAGTTGCGTGCACTACAAGTCCACCAGCAAAATCAATAACTCCTTTAGATCCTAAATAGCCGCCTCCCCAGACCATATGGCATGCTGGTATATATACAAAAGTAAACCATGCAACTGAGAACATACACATTGCAGAAAATCTCATTCTTTCTGCAAAAGCACCTACAACTAATGCAGGTGTAATAATCGCAAATGTCATCTGGAATGTAATAAAAACTGATTCCGGTAAAGTTCCACTCATCGAGCTTCTATCAACACCATTTAAAAACGCAGCACTAAGGTCNCCGATAAAAGNACCATCTCCTTTAAAGGCAAGACTGTAACCATAAACAACCCAACAAACTGACATTAGACAGGCTATTGAAAAACATTGCATTAAAACAGATAACACATTTTTTGATCGGACCAATCCACCATAAAAAAGTGCTAGTCCAGGTAATGTCATCAATAAAACCAATGCTGTAGAAGTTAATATCCATGAGGTATCACCTGAATTTAAATCATCACCAAATCCGAAAGGAACAAAAATCAAAGTTGATATTCCTAATAATATTTTATAAATCATAATTACTCCTTTTAAATTGCATCTGGNCCTGTTTCACCAGTTCTTATTCTGATTACATCATCAACACTGGTAACAAAGATTTTTCCATCACCAATCTTTCCTGTGTTTGCTGTTTTGGATATTGCTTCGATAACCGTTTCAAGTGAATTATCTTCAATTAAAACATCTAACTTAATTTTAGGAAGTATATCTACTGCATACTCCGCACCTCTATACATTTCTGTATGTCCTTTTTGCCTTCCATATCCTTTAACTTCAGTAACAGTTAGGCCACTAATGCCTGCATCTANAAGCGCTTCTCTAACTTCCTGTAACTTAAAGGGTTTAATTATTGCTGTTATTAACTTCATTTTAAAAACTCGCAGCAATAGAAAATACNANGGCATCTTCATCAGACTCATAACCATCTTCAGAAAAATCTGAATAGGCCAGAGAACAATCGTAGCCACCACAGGTAAAACCATATGATATTAAAAGATTATTTCCATAATCATCATATTGGCCATATGAAAAATTAATCGGTCCAAAAGGATATGATATTTCTATGTAATCGTTAGCCCCATCTTGGCCTGATGCATACATAAAACTAAAATCACTTACACT
This sequence comes from Gammaproteobacteria bacterium, assembly GCA_002721385.1. Lineage (GTDB taxonomy): Bacteria > Pseudomonadota > Gammaproteobacteria > Magnimaribacterales > D2472 > SAR86A. The sequence goes on along the minus strand of PBKI01000011.1, from coordinate 30,643 downwards.
NATACCAAGCACTAATTCTTCAAAATCTAAATTAGATTTATTTTTAGGATAATCAAAAGCTACATATCCAAGATCAATATTGAAAACATTTAGATCAAAGCTATATCCAAAATAGTAATCTAATTCACTTCCAGTTCCTTCGTCATTGAAATTTACATTTGATCCCCATATTCCAGCATAAAATCCATTTTCAGCCGCAAAATCAAACCCACCTGAAATAGCTGGACCATCTGTTTGAGTCATGCCTCTCCATATATAATCTGAAGCAAAGCTAACATTAGNACTCACAGCAGCATAAGAGGGCAAAGAAATAATACATAACAACATATATATTCTCTTCATAAAAAATCTCCATATTAAAATATTTATACTTATANATATGCAATTTGTATGCCAAAAAANATTTTTTTTAAAGATCTGATTTTGAAGTTATAATTTTTAACTAACNACAAGGAAAATATTATGAATTTAAAAGATAAGATCGCTTTAGTAACTGGTGGAGCTTCTGGACTAGGTCANGCAACTGTTGAAGATTTTGTAACNAAAGGTGCTAAGGTTGTAATACTTGATATAAACGAGGATAACGCAAATAAAATAATTGAAAATCTTGGTGACGANAATGTAATGTTTATTTCTACAAACATTATGGAAGAANAGCCAGTGGTTGATGCAATAAATAANATTAAAGAGAAATTTGGTGCTCTTCANATTGCAGTAAATTGTGCAGGGACAGGATATCCAGGTAGAATTTTGGGTAAAGAGGCNCCTCATCCATTAGATGCTTTTCAGTTNATTATTAATCTTAATTTAGTTGGTACTTTTAACGTAATGAGGCTTGCAGCTGAACTAATGGATAAAAATGAACCNGANNAAAAAGGCGAGAAGGGCGTGATCATAAATACTGCATCTGTAGCAGGTTATGAAGGCCAAATTGGCCAATCTGCATACAGCGCTTCTAAAGCTGGTGTAATAGGTCTTACNCTCACTGCTGCAAGAGATCTTGCAAGACATGCTATTAGAGTATGTACAATTGCTCCAGGNATTTTCGATACTCCATTAATGCAATTAGCACCTGACAAAGTAAGAGAACCATTGNTGGAATCAACGCAGTTTCCGCATCGATTTGGTAAATCTGATGAATTTGCTCAGCTNGCAATCCACATCGTCGAGAATACTTACCTTAATGGTGAAACTATTCGTTTAGATTCTGGAATGCGAATGAAACCTNGGTAACTTATTGAACTGAAACCCAATATGTTGCAGCTATAACAGCTACAATTATTAAAAAAAGAATTACCTTCGCATCACTTTGACTGTCAAGATTATCTTCATCGGATTCATAATATTCTTTATAGTCGTCTTTCAACTTAACCTCCGTGTTTAATAACAACCCTTCCAACTTGATTGCCATCTAAAATTTTTATAATTTCATCTTTAATATCACTTATATTAACTAATTTTGTTTGGTTGCTTAAATCAAGAGACCATTCATTAGCAAGCATATCCCATAATTCTTTTTTCAATTCTAAAGAAGATTCCGCNGAATCAATNCCACATAATTGAATTCCTCTTAAGATAAATGGAAATACTGAAGATTGAAACATTGGTCCCGCAACATTTCCACAACAGGAAATAACACCCTGATTGGATACTAAAGAAATTATTTTAGATAAAATATCGCCACCAACGGTATCTACTGCTGCGCAATAAATTGCTCTATCTAATGGNTTTACCGGGTCTTTCATAAAATCACTTCTTGATATAATTTGCGTTGCACCCATTGAAATAAGTTTATCTTTTTGATTACCTTTACCAGTGAGAGCATGAACTTCGTAACCTATTTTTGAAAGAATTCCTACTGCAATCGAACCAACTCCTCCAGTAGCCCCTGATACTATTACAGGAAGATCTTTTGTTAAATTTGCATCAACAATTTTTTTTACGCATGCTGCTGCGGTAATTCCTGCCGTNCCATAACTCATTGCTGAAAGATTAGACATTTCTTTAGGAGACTTCAAAACCCATTTAGATGGTAGTTGCACAATTTCACCAAAGCCGCCATGAACNGACATGCCAATTTTATATCCGGTAGCAATTACACTGTCTCCAACTAAAAAATCAGATGATGATGTTTCTATAACTTCTCCGGCTACATCTATACCAGGAACAAAAGGATAAGATCTTACAACTCCCTTAGCACCTGATGATGCCAACGCATCCTTATAATTTAATGANGAGTAAGAGACTTTTATTATTAAACTATCATCTTCTAATGTTGGTTTATCAAGTTCAGATATTGATCCTGAAAAATTNCCTGAATCTTCATGAACTAAGTATGCTTTATATTTCATTTAATTTTCAGAAAGATATTTTTCAGCATCNAAGGCAGCCATGCAACCAAAACCTGCTGATGTAACGGCCTGTCTATATACTTGATCTGAGACATCACCAGCTGCAAAAACACCCTCTACCGATGANCTTGTAACAGATCCACTAAGACCGGATTTAATTAATATGTACCCATTATCCATTTCTAATTGNCCATTAAAAATGTCGGTATTTGGTTTATGTCCAATTGCAATAAAAACACCCATAACATCTTTTTCTAAAACAGATCCTTTTCTATCAACTTTTATTCCAGTAACNCCCATNTCATCACCAACAACTTCTGAGAGTTGAGAATCCCATAGTATTTCAATTTTTCCATTTTTTTCTTGATCAAAAATCCTATCTTGAAGTATTTTTTCAGCCCTAAGCTCATCTCTTCTATGAACCAAATAAACTTTTGAGCAAATATTAGCAAGATATAGAGCTTCTTCAGCAGCAGTATTACCACCACCAATTACNGCCACTTTNTGATCTTTATAAAAAAAACCATCACACGTTGCACANGCTGAAACACCTCTACCTAAATATTTCTTTTCAGANTCTAGGCCTAAATACATTGCACTTGCTCCAGTTGCAATAATAAGCGAATCACAAGTGTATTCTGCGTTACCAGATAGTTTCAGGGGTTTATTCGATAGATCAACTTTATTAATATGATCATTAATGATGTTTACATCAAATTGTTGAGCATGTCTTTTCATTCTATCCATTAATTCAGGNCCTTGAAGACCATCGCTGTCACCTGGCCAATTTTCAACATCTGTTGTTGTTGTNAGTTGGCCNCCTTCCTGCATTCCAGCNATTATTATGGGATTAAGTCCAGCTCTTGCTGCATATATGCTGGCGGCATATCCTGCAGGACCGGAACCTAATATTATTAATTTATTATGATTATCTGACATATGATGAATTATAATTGAATATAAAGAAATTGTTACGGTTTAAACATATAATTAGTATTAATTAAGCAAAAAATNCTATGCCACCATATATAAAAAATACCCTTCAAAATTTCTTCAGTTTCTTTCTTCTTGCATTGTCTTTATATGTCTTTATTTCANTGGTTTCATATGACGCCGCNGACTCTGGTTTTTTCAATAAGAATTCAACTGAAAACATAAATAATCTTGGAGGTCCTCTTGGAGCATCAATATCTGACTTTCTCTATACACTAATAGGTAATGGAGGCTTTTTNTTATTATTAATTGGATGCATATGGTCTATTCAACAATTATTTTATAGAGATCCATACAATTCAAATTTAAAAATATCTGTAAGGTTATTTTCTTCNATCTTAGTTTTAATTTGTTTTTGTTCAATAGGTGAGTTCTATTTCAAAAATAATTTTGGCGGTATTTTGGGAGCACAAATACTTTTGAGTTTTTCTTCCGTAATCGGATCAATTGGCTCTTTAATTTTCTTAGTAATTTTATTTATTCCCTCAATTTCATTTTCATTAAATTTTAAATGGCTTGATGCAGCAGATTCNTTTGGAAAAGTTTTAATGATTTGTAGCAAATATTTTCTTAATTTAATTAAAAAAACTAGAGAAATTTTAAATGTAATTTTTGTTTCCTTAATCACAAGAATAAAAAAAATAATTTTAACTCTTCAAAATAATACTGANGTCAAAAAAGCAATNAAACCAAAGCGTTCAATAAAAAAAGAAACACAGATTNATGAAAAAAATNCTGAGGAAGTAAATACTAATCTCAAACAAGCAGATTTGCCTATNCAAAGTGAGTCGACTTTAAAAGAAATCCCTANACAGGATTATGANAATGAAGACACCTCAAAGAAAGAAAAAGCCGTCATGCCAAGTACTGAACTATTGGATAGGGCACTTGATGATGGTAGCTCTTTATCAGAAAGTGANTTAAATCAAATAGCTGCTCTGCTAGAAACTAAACTGGAAGAATTTGGTATTGAGGCAACTGTTGAATCTGTATTGCCAGGACCAGTCGTGACNAGATTTGAGATACAGCCAGCACCAGGAACAAAAGCCAGNAAAATTACAAATATTGCTCAAGANATCGCTAGATCATTATCNGTAAGCAGTGTTCGAGTTGTGGAGGTTATNGAAGGTAAGTCATATGTAGGAATTGAGATTCCAAATACAAACAGAAAAATGGTTAGGCTCACCGAGATCCTTTCCTCTAAAGCCTTTAAATCTTCTCCTTCAAGTTTAAGTTTAGCTCTTGGTCAAGACATNTCTGGAAATCCTATCGTTGTAGATTTAGCAAAAATGCCACATTTACTTGTTGCTGGAACTACTGGCTCTGGTAAATCTGTCGGTCTAAATGCTATGTTGTTAAGCTTGCTTTTTAAATCTGACCCNGAAGAAGTTAGATTAATATTGGTAGACCCTAAAATGCTCGAATTAGCGGTTTATGATGNAATTCCGCATTTGTTAACACCTGTTATTACTGACATGACTGATGCTTCAAATGGATTGAGATGGTGCGTAGCTGAAATGGATAGACGATATAAATTGATGTCAATGATGGGAGTAAGAAACTTAGCTGGCTTCAACAAAAAAATACAAGAAGCAGAAAAAAATGGCAAACAAATTTTGAATCCTCTGAATGAAGATGAAGAAGAATTTTTAGAGGTACTTCCATCAATTGTTGTAGTTGTGGATGAATTTGCTGACATGATGATGCTTGTTGGTAAAAAAGTTGAGCACTTAATTGCNAGAATCGCACAAAAGGCGAGAGCAGCCGGTATACATTTAATNCTGGCAACTCAAAGACCATCTGTCGATGTTATTACAGGACTTATTAAGGCAAATATCCCAACAAGAATAGGGTTTCAAGTTTCTACAAAAATTGATTCAAGGACAATATTAGATCAAGGTGGCGCAGAGCAATTATTAGGTTATGGTGATATGTTATACCTTCCGCCAGGTGTTGGTGTTCCTNTAAGAGTTCATGGNGCTTTTGTTGGCGATGATGAAGTTCATCGAGTTGTAAATGATTGGAAATCAAGAGCCGAACCAAATTATGTAGAGGAAATAGTTTCCTCTGTTCAAGATACTGGACCAATACCAGGTTGGTCTGGANCTGAATCAAGCTCCTCTGAAGAACAAGATGAGCTATATGACGAGGCTGTAAACTTTGTAATTGAATCAAGACGAGCATCAATTTCTGCTGTTCAAAGAAAACTAAGAATNGGTTATAACAGAGCAGCCAGATTAATTGAAACAATGGAAGAGGCTGGCTTAGTGTCTGAAATGAGCTCAAATGGCTCAAGAGAAGTTCTAGTGCCTAAAAGAGACTAAATTGAAAAATTTATTTGTATGCATTTTTTTTCATNTAAGTATATTTGCTTTCAGCAATCCAATTGAACAAGTTAATATTTATTTTGATGATAAGCTTTCTTTTGAACAAACAAGCCTTGATANTCCAAAACAAATGCTTGAAACATCATCAGGNAAATTTTTTCGAAAATCTGATGGATCTATAAAAATTGATGTTTTAACACCCTATTTGGAAACATATTATATAAATAACTCAACTATTAAAATTTATGATCATGACTTTGATGATATTAAAGTTATAAACCTTAACGAGATACAAAACTCGANTCTTATTAATTTGCTATTAAATGGAATNGAGATAAATGAAAACAATATTAGAGAAATAAATGNNAATTCTTTCGAGATCATTATTGATGATAAAAATTATTATTTTGAATTTATTGATGAAAAAAATCTTGTNATGAAATTTAAAGATAATATGAATATAAATAATCTTATAAAGTTTANCAAAAGNTAATGTTAAATTTGATCCTTATTGGNCTTGGAGGAGCATTTGGNGCAATGTCTCGCTTTGGAGTTAATATTTTTTTTCAAAAATATNTTTTGATTTCAACTATTTACGGAACATTATTTGTTAACATTTTGGGATGCTTTTTGATTGGTTTAATTTTAGGAATTTCATTACCTGAAAAAAATTCTTCTTATTATTTTTTNATAATTGGTTTTCTGGGTTCATTTACAACNATGTCAGCTTTTACACATCAGGCAGTTTTATTNTTTAATTCAAATTTAATTAACTCTCTTTCATATATAATGCTAACTATNCTTTTGTCCTTGATGGCAACTTATGCTGGAGTATTAATTTCTAAACAATGATTGATTTAAAAACACTTAGAGATAATTTTGGGGATGTTGAATCATCACTAAAAANAAGAGGNTATCACTTAGATAAAAAAATATTTTTCTCTATTGATGATAAAAGAAAAAGTTTACANGTGAGTGTTGAAAAACTTCAAGCTNATAGAAAAAAGCTATCAGCTGAGTTTGGAAGTCTTAAATCATCAAATCAAGATACTTCATCATTAAAAGAAATAATTGATAAAAATAATATTGAGCTCGATTCTAAAAATAATGAATTGCAAGATCTTCTTACCAAGTTAAATGACTTCCTTTTAGATATTCCAAATATACCTGATTCTTCTGTTCCTGATGGTAAAGATGAAAATGANAATGTTGTCNTAAAAAAAATTGGTCAAATTAAATCTCAGAATGAGCTTGATCATTTAGAAATTACTAAAAATATAGATACCGATCTTGCTGCAAAACTATCAGGATCAAGATTTTCGGTATTAAAGGGTGATATAGCTAAANTACAAAGAGCACTNATTAGTTTTATGTTAGACAATGCTATTAGTCATGGATATAAAGAATTCTATGTACCATTNATGGCAAATAAAGATTCATTAGTTGGAACAGGACAACTTCCAAAATTTGAGGATGATCTTTTTAAAACATCAGATANTTTATATTTAATTCCAACTGCAGAAGTTCCATTAACTAATTTGTTTAGAGATGAACCGCTAGCAGAAGAAGATTTNCCTGTTATGGTTACATCTCATACACCNTGTTTTAGGTCTGAGGCAGGAAGCTATGGNAAAGATACAANAGGNCTTATTAGACAGCATCAGTTTGAAAAAATTGAACTTGTTCAAATTACAGATCCGAATAACTCTATGGAATGTCTAGACAAGCTGTTGTCCCATGCTTGCGAAATTTTAAACAAACTAGATTTACCATATCAAATAATTGAATTGTGTTCAGGTGATATAGGGTTCTCATCNTGTAAAACCTTTGACATTGAGGTTTGGATGCCAAGTCAAAATAAATATAGAGAAATTTCATCTTGCTCAAATTTTTCAGATTTCCAGTCCAGAAGAGCTAACATAAAATTTAAAACAAATGATGGAAATAAATATGCGCATACTATTAATGGATCAGGATTAGCTGTTGGTAGAACCTTAATTGCTTTANTAGAAAATAGATATCAAGGTGGCAATGAGATTGAAATGCCNTCATGCCTAGTTCCGTATCTAGGAAAAAGNTCAATTAAATTAGACTAAAATAAGTGAAATTTATAATCTTTTTTTTATTNTCTTTAAATATTATTTCGCATGGNGTTGTTAAGTCAATTGATGAATATGACGATTCTGACAGAAAGATAAATTTTCCAGATACCGATAAATATTTTGTTATCTCTTCAGATTTACACACTCATTCAGTTTTTTCAGATGGCCATGTTTGGCCAAATCTTAGAGTTGCAGAAGCTCTCAAGGATGGAATAGATTTAATAGCAATAACCGAACATTTAGAATTACAACCGCATATAAATGATATTCCACATCCTGATAGAAATAGATCTTATGATATTGCTCATTCGTCAGCAAAAAATACTGATCTTTTGGTCATTAATGGGTCAGAAATCTCTAGAAAGTTTCCTCCGGGTCATATTAATGCTGTTTTTATTGATGATGCAAACAAGTTAATTAAGATTGATAGATCTAAACAACCAGATGCTGATAGACTTCTTAAATCTATTCCGCAAAAACTTATTAAAGACTATCTAAATGAGCCATGGTTAAATGATGCTGCTCTTGCTGGACTTTGGCCGATTGAGGAAACATTAAGAGAAGCAAAAAAGCAAAATGCTTTTACTTTTTGGAATCATCCTGTTTGGTCAGCTGAACAAGAAAATGTTGATGAGGTTTTAACCCCGATGCACCGAAGCTTATTTAAAAAAAATTTAATCAATGGAATTGAAGTTGTTAACGGTATTTGGTTTTCTGATAAAGCTTTTCAAATAGCTATAGACTATGGCTTAACAATCATTGGGACATCTGATGTTCATGGACTGATTGATTGGGATTATCTTCAAAAACCAGATGGACATCGGCCTGTGACGCTAATACTTTCAAAAAATAGGACAGAAGCATCCATTAAGGAAGCCTTATTTGATGGGAGAACAGTTGTCTGGTACAAGAATGAACTAATTGGACTTGAAAAAAATGTAAAACATTTAATCCAATCTTATTTAAAAATTAATAAAACTTCATTTAAAGGAGATACAAGTGTCTTACTAGTTGAAATTTTAAATAAATCTGATGTTAAGTTTGTGTTGCGAGTTAACGATGGTAAATCAATTGAAAATAATTCTAATATTTTTTCAATTTTACCTAACGGTATAACAAAAATTGAAATTGGCAACTCTTCATCAAGAAAATTAAATTTAGGTGTTGATGTATTAAATGCATTTATTGAACCTAACAAACATCCAAGTCTGATTATTTCAAATGACTGATAATAAATTTCAGCATAATTTATAAAATTCTAATAGTGCTGAATTCAATTTTGATATATATTATATCTATTACTAATTATTCACTTTTTAGGGGTGTTTTCTTATGATTCGGAATTTTTTAAAAATCTCGCTTTTTTCCTTTTTTATTTCTCCCATATTATTATCTCAAGAACTTACATCTGATATTTCAGGTACTGTTACTTCTGATGGTGGTGCAGTGAGTGGAGCTCAAGTTGAAATTACATATCAACCTACTAACTCTACTGTTACAAAAATCACAGATTCATCTGGTAGATATTTTGCTGGCGGCTTGAGACCTGGGGGTCCATATAAAGTTGTTGTCTCCGCTGGTGGCTTACTTTCTCAATCTCAAACAGCAACTTTGGTTGTTGGTGACACAAGAAGACTTTCATTTGCTCTAACTTCGACTCAAACTGTTGATGAATTGGTAGTGACTGGATCACGTGTTACAAATGATAGAGATGGTTTTACAACTATAATTGATTCTGCAACAGTAGAGACTATTCCATCTGTTACAAGAGACATCAAAGATATATTAAGACTCAATCCATTTGTTGCACTAGATGATGAAGAAGATGGTGAGGAATCAATATCAATTGGTGGCGCTCATCCAAGATCAAATGATATTAGAGTTGATGGCGTTTCATTTAATGATGATTTTGGTTTAAATGATAACGGCTATCCATCACAAAGAAGCCCAATTAACTTCAATTCTATCGATCAGTTAGCTATTAAAGTTGCTCCAGCTTCGGTTGAGTACTCACAGTTTAGGGGTGGTGTTATTGACGTCATCACTAAAGGTGGAACAAATGAGTTTACTGCTGATTTTGCATACTTTGATAGAGGAGACTCATTAATGGGTGACAAATTAGAGGGAGAGGATGTTGATATTAAAAAAGAAGACACAGCCTACGAACTTGCAGTTGGTGGTCCGGTTATCAAAGATAAGTTATTTTTCTACGTAACATATAGCGAGGCTGAGATTTCAAATCCTCTTCAATATGGAATTCAAGGATCTGGTGCTGACAACATTCTTAACGTAACAGCCGATCAAGCAAATCAAGTTAGAGAGGCAGTAAAAAATTTCATTGGTTTAGACCCATTTGGGCCAACAGGCGCAACTGAGTCTTCACAAGAAAATACATCCTTAAGAGTTGATTGGAATATTAATGATAAACATAGACTTACATTTAATCATAAAGATGTTTTTGGTAACGATCTTCGAGGATCTTCATCAAATAGATTTACAGTAGCCTTATATTCAGCGAGGTATATTAAATCTGAAGAAACTACAACTAATAGTGTTCATTTGGTTTCTGATCTTACTGATAATCTTATATCAGAAATATATTTTTCAACAAAAGAGACTGTGACTGACCAAATCTCACCAGCTGGTCAAAACATGCCACTATTTGAAATCGATGATGTTTTTGGATATGACTGGGTTGCTGGCCCTGATATATATAGACATGCAAATGATCTTGACACTCAAACTGACTTTTTTAAAGCAAAACTTACTTATTATCTAAATGATCACAAGATAACTGCTGGTTATGAGAATACTTTATATGATACTTATAATGTATTTATTCAGAATGAAGATGGAACATTTGAGTTTGATTCTTTGGCTGATCTTCAGGCTGGTAAATTTGCAGACTATTCTGCATCTGGATCAAAAACTGGTGTTGTTGAAGATGCAGCAGCTGATTTTGAATATGAGTTATCCTCTCTTTATATTCAAGATGAATATTCTATGTCAGATAGACTTTCGTTAACTTTCGGTATTCGTTTAGATAGATACTCCGGAGATGATACTCCTACGAACACATCATTTGTAAGTACATATGGATTTAAAAATGGTGGAATTGATGGAAGAGATCTTACTCAATATAGGTTTGCTGCTGATTATATTATTGATGATGTGAGCGACATAAATATTACTTATGGAACTTATTCAGCAAAAATGCCAAATGTATGGATTTCTAATGCCTATACAAATACTGGTGTTAGTTATGCTAACTATGATTCCACTTATGGAAATTGTCCAACAACTAATCTTATAAGTGATTATTCATTTACAGGCACGAACACTAAACCTGATTGTGTATTATCATCAATTCAAAACCCAAATAATGTATCCGGAAAAATTGATTTTATAGCACCAAGTTTCGACTGGCCTAAATCAACAATACTAAATGTTACCTATAACAAATTGTTGAAAAGAGATGTTGAGATGACTCTTACTTATTTAAAAACTAAAGAAGAAGAGGCAAATTATAAAATGGTTGATACTGGTTATCCTTTAATTGGAGATATGCCAACTGTTCCTACAGTTACTGCTCCTGATGGAAGACCAATTTATAATCAACAACAAAAGAATGGTTATCATGCCGGTCTTTATAATGTTTGTTGCTCAGATAGAGAAGTCGTTTCTGCTAGCTTCACAAAAGCCTTTAGAGACGGTGATACACTTTTGACTGTTGCATATACTGGACAGAGCAACTCAAGTTTTAGTGATATGACCTCATCAACTTCTAATTCAAATTATATGAAAACAGGTGGTATTGATTATAACAACAGGATAAATGCTAGATCAGTTTATGAAACTGAACATAGACTATTAGCAACATTATCATCAAAACATTATTTCTTTGGTTCAAATGCTCCTACAACTTTTGCTTTAATCTTTGAAAGAGAATCTGGATCAGTAAAATATCCAACGTTTGATACTTACACTAGCAGAGTATCAGATTATGCAGCAAGAGCTTTTGGATATGACTTCCAAGTTAATGATGATAGTTCCGCATTATTATATATTCCAACTTTAAATGATGCATTGGTATGCTACTCAAGTGGTTGTGCTAATGAAGGTTCTGCAGCTGCTCTTGCTAGAGAGCAAGAAGTTTTAAATCAGCTATATAATGTTTGGGGTCTTGAGGGTTATGCAGGACAAATTGCTCCCAGAGATTCAGGAAGTTTCCCTTATCAGAACTCATTGGATTTGAACATCATACAAGAAGTTCCAGGATTTAGAGATGGCGATAAATTAATCGTTACACTTGCCATAGAGAATCTACTTAATTTTATTGATGATGATGAAGGAATTGTCAGATATGGATATTATTCTGGAAGAGTTCCTGTTATTGATCTTAAAATAATTGATGGATCAAGATATGACTATAGTAGAAATGCTTTTAGACATAATTTTGATGATCCATTTAATATAGATAGATCAACAACTCAGAGTTTATGGAGAGCTTCATTAGGAATTCAGTATAAATTCTAAAAATACTTATATATAATTTAAAGGCGGTATATACCGCCTTTATATTATGAGCAACTTGATACCAGAATTATCTTTTAAAGATATTGAAAAGGGGGATTCCTTTTCAATTAATCAATTAAAAGCAGCTCTTTCAAATCATGGCTTTTTTTCTATCACAAATCATGGCTTATCTAGAACATTGATTGATAAATGTTATCAATCCTCAATAGATTTTTTTAATTTGGATTACGAAATAAAAAACTCATACAGTTCAGTAGGCTCAAAAGGAGCCCGTGGCTATACTCCTAAGGGTATTGAGACTGCGGTTGGAGAAACTGTTCCAGATCAAAAAGAATTTTGGCATCATGGACCCAATGTTGACGAATCTTTTGATATTAAAATACCAAAAAATATTTATATAAAAGAAGTTGAAGACTTTAATCAAAATTTTGATGATTTATATTGTGAATTACACAAAATTGGAACACGTGTTTTAAGTGTTATAGCTTTGTCATTAGGATTAAATAATGATTATTTTGATCAATGGGTAGATAAAGGAAATTCTTTATTAAGATCAATTCATTATCCACCTGTAGATTCATCCTTAAATCCTCATAGAGCGAGAGCTCATGAAGATATAAATTTGATCACATTACTTATTGGCGCAGAGGAGGGAGGACTCGAGGTAAAAAATAATGATGGCTCTTGGATTAAAGTTGCTCCAAGCACAGATGCAATTGTATGTAATATAGGAGATATGATGCAATTAGTAACAGATAAAATGTTAAAAAGTACCACTCATAGAGTAATTCAAGATTCAGGCACTGATTCAAATCATAGATATAGTATTCCTTTTTTTCTTCATCCTGCACCATCAGTTATCCTGAAATCTATCTTCAGAGAGGATGATAAAGGAATTATTGCTGATGAATTTTTAAATCAAAGACTCAAAGAAATTAATCTTCATTAATTATGGAACCTCTATATTTAATTCAAATATTAATCGGTTTTGCAGGATTAATTTTAATAGCTTTTCCTTTTTCAGAAAATTATAAAATAATAAACTTTAGGTATATTTTTTATGGCTTAGTGTCTCAAATTATATTAGCTATTATTCTTTTAAAAATTCCATTTATAATTGCGTTTTTTGAGGTTCTTGGTAATGGAGTTGTTATTTTGCAAGAAGCAACGACAGAGGGAGCAAATTTTGTCTTTGGCTATCCGCCAAGTAATAATGAAACACCCTATAGGTCTCTTCTAGAGACGTTTGCCTTTGGTGTTTTACCATACATAATTGTTATGGCGTGTATTTCTGCCATTTTATGGTATTGGGGAATACTTCCTTTCATAGTCAATCTAATATCAAAAGCTTGTCAAAAACTATTTAATATAGGGGGGCCAGTTGGATTGGGTGCTGCTGCTAATATTTTTGTAGGCCAAGTTGAAGCTCCACTTTTAATAAGGCCCTATGTTGCGAAACTTTCCAAAAAGGAACTTTTAATAATCATGACTGCTGGAATGGCAACGGTTGCTGGTTCTGTAATGGTTGCTTTAATAGCTATTCTTGATTCCGCATTTATTAACGAAAATTTAATTCAACACTTTATAACTGCTTCAGTACTATCAGTTCCTGCAGCAATCATGTATGCAAATATAATGATTCCATCTAACGAAATAACAGAATTTAAGGAAGATAAAACACCAAAAGTTTACAATAGCACAATGGACGCTGTTACAAGAGGCGCATCTGATGGTGCAACTATTGCAATAAGTGTCGGAACAATCTTAATTGCAGTTATTGCGCTTGTTTATATTGTTAATTCTATTTTAGGAATATTGTCACCATATCTTGGTTTTGATTTATCAATTGAAATTATTTTGGGTTTTATCTTCGCACCAATTGCATGGTTTATGGGTATACCATGGAATGAAGCTTTAATAGCTGGCGAACTATTAGGAATTAAAACAACATTAAATGAATTTGTTGCATACCCTAGTTTAGCAGCATTAGATAGTGGTGAATTGTCTGAAAAATCAAAACTCATTACATTTTATAGTCTTTGCGGTTTTGCGAACTTATCATCAGTAGGGATTTTAATATCAGGAATTACGGCCATGGCTCCTGAAAGAAAAGATGATCTCATCAATGTTTCATTAAAAGCATTAGTTGGTGCAACATTAGCATCATGTATGACAGGATTGATTGTTGGAATTTTTATTTAGTTATTTATAACTATAAATAAGTTTAAATAAGAAGCAAATAATAACCATATTACATATGGTATGTACAGAATAGACCCAAGCTTATCTTCCCCATAAATCATATAAATGATTTTAATATTTAAAAATATTAATAACCAAATATCAAAAAGCGATAACAATGGTAAGTGAAAATAAAAAAATAGCCATGACCATATCGTATTGAAAAATAGTTGGCATAAAAAAATGTTTTTTATTATTACAAAATTTTTATATGCCACTATTGACATTAGTAAATACAAAATTGGCCATACGATGCCAAATACATAACCTGGGGGATTAAGATCTGATTTATTTAAATTTTGATACCAGATATCATCAACGGTATTTGATGACGCCAGACTTCCAAGTACTAGAGCTATTAATACAAAAAAAAATATGCTGTATTTATTTTTCAACAACTATCTTCTTCTAAAAAATCTGTTGATAGTCTCTGAAATATTAGAAATTAGATTTGAACCTTTTGGTCTTGCTTCGATATAAATATAAAAACCAACAAATACCAATGAAATTAAAAAAACCCAGACTGCATCATATTCACCCATCTTTAAATTATAATTCTTTTAGTTAGTGAAATATATTATTTTAGATCTTTTCAACAATAATTGAGCATACTGAATAACCAGCACCAAAAGAACATATCAAACCCTTTTCACCTTTATTGAGGTCATTGTGAAGATTAAAAGCAAACATTGATCCTGCACTTGCCAAATTTCCATATTTTTGAATTGGAAGAGGGGCAAGTGTTTCATCAAAGCTATCTGAGTTTGTGACTTTTGAAACAATTAAATTAACCATTCTGGCATTAGCTTGATGTAACCAAAATTTTTTGATTTCAGATGGCAAGATATTATTTTTATCAAGTTGATTTGTTATAAATTCTGCAACCATTGGACAAACCTCTTTAAAGACACTATTTCCATTTTGATAAAATAACAGGTCTTCAGTATTTTTTTCATCTACTGCTGCTCGCACAAGATAGCTCCAATCACTTCTGATAT
The DNA here is from genome assembly GCA_002721385.1 of Gammaproteobacteria bacterium. Lineage (GTDB taxonomy): Bacteria > Pseudomonadota > Gammaproteobacteria > Magnimaribacterales > D2472 > SAR86A. The sequence goes on along the minus strand of PBKI01000011.1, from coordinate 15,095 downwards.
TATTTGAAAATTTAGTCACTAATTTTCTATCAACTATTTTAAAACAATTATCTGACCTCTTTTTTTTAGTGACAATTGTAGCCACGCAACCATCACCAAATATGAAATGAATGTCTCTTTTTGCAAAATTAACAAACGGAGTCGAAATTTCAGGATTTATTACCAATATTGTCTCAGCCAAACCTGAGGCAATATCGCTGTAGGCATTATTTATTGCAAATGTAGTAGAAGAGCAACCAACTAACATATCGTAAGCATATCCATTAATTCCTAGTTGATTTTGAATTTCAATTGCCACAGATGGATAATTTCTTGCTGCATGTGAAGTACCTAGAATTACACCATCAATATCATCAGCACACACATTTGCTTCATGCATTGCTTTTTTTGCAGCATCAATTCCTGCTATGGCGTGAATAGATAACCTTGATTCATCTTCATGTTGAACTTCAGGCATCATTTTATTGATATCTAAAATATTTTTTTTATCAATCACATATCTTGTTTTTATGCCTGACGCTTTTTCTATAAAAGCAGAAGATGAATGTTCTAAAGCTGAAATTTCATCCCTCTCAATTAGTTTTTTATTTTCTATGTTGAAATTATCAACATAAGTATTATATGACTTAACTATTTCATCGTTGGTGATAGATTCACTTGGGTGCCATATCCCTGTTCCTGATATATGTATTTCTTCCATAATATTTAAAAAATTATGTTAAGAGTTTATTATAAATTATGGATTTAAACACTTCTATTGATAAAAAATATATTTATAAGTACTTGTGTACCTCACAACATCCAAAAGGAATTATTTATATATCGCATGGTATGGCTGAACACATAGGCAGGTATAAATGGATCGTAAATAAACTTATAAATGATGGCTATCATGTTTTTGCAATTGATCACAGAGGTCATGGCAATAGAATAATAAATAATGAATTAGGATTTTTTTTTGATGTTAATGGTTGGGAACTAGTAGTTAATGATTTATGTGAATTTATTAAATCTTCAAGAAAAGATTATCCAAACTTAAACACATACCTTCTTGCACATAGCATGGGATCATGGATTGCATTATCTGCAATGCAGAAAGGATTAAATATAAATGGTTTAATTCTTTCTGGTTCAAGTAAACAGATTAAACCACTTCTGATTATTCAAAAATTTATAGTGAATTTTAATGTGCTTTTGTATGGAAAAAGAGGAATAAGTAAATTTATCGATGAAATTTCTCTTGGACAATATAACAAAAAATTTAAACCTAACAGAACAAAAAAAGATTGGATATCCTCAGATAATGATAATGTCGATGATTATGTTGAAGATCCTTTATGTGGATTTATGGTTACCAATGGTCTATGGCGAGATTTAATAAATGGGCTATTAGATGTTTTTAAAAAAAATAAATATAAAAGAACAAAAATAAACACTCCAATACTTTTAATTTCAGGATCTTTAGATCCGGTAGGTGAAAATGGCAAAGGTGTAAAAAGATTAGAATTATTTTTAAGATCAATTTATACAAATGTTTCTTCAATAATAGTTGATGATGCACGACATGAGGTTTTTAGTGAAACATCCAAGGAAAGCTCATACAATAAACTTCTCAAATTTATAGGCAATATATGAAATTATATTTATTGATAGCTCTATCTTTTTTCTTCAATTTAGTGATCGGCAGTGAAATGTCTAGGATTAATATAACTTTTGAAGATGAGCAGAGACATTATCTTGTATATGTTCCAGATCATCTCAAGAACAATAAAACAAAAAATCTTGTTATTGGTATTCATGGATATACGGGATCAGCCTCTGGTTTTGAAAAAGAGACCACCGGAGGCTTCAATAAAAGTGCAAATAAATATAATTTCATAGCAGTTTATCCTCAAGGCTCTGTTTTTTATGAGAAGAAATTTTCAAAAGGAGTTGTTACTAAAAATTATGTTTCGTCTTGGAATGATCTTACTGCCTCGAAGACACAAACACCCAATGGTGAAACTTGTGCAGTTGATGCTGTTGTTTATCCGAAATATCCAAATTGTCTTGGAAAAGATGCTGGCAGATGCGCATGGTCGAGTTGTGGAAATGATATTGGATTTATAAAAAAAGTTATTGATGATGTATCATCACAGTACGCCATTAATAATATTTATATTTTAGGAATGAGTAATGGTGGAAAAATAGCTCATGCACTTGCTTGCCAATTTCCTGATTTATTTTCTGGTGTAATAAATGTTGCTGGCTCTCCACAACTCGGGTTAGGATGCAAACCTAAAGGACCAATAAATTACATTATTTATGCTGGATTGAAAGATTATGTAGTTCCACCTTTTGATATAGTTTCATTTGATAAATATTTCTATACACCAATTGATGAGATTGTCGCTGATTGGAAAGTTCAGTTTGAATGTTCCTCAACAAAATTAGTTACTTATAACGAATTTGATAACATTGAGGAGGAGATACATTCTGACTGTACAAATGACGTTAAAATAATAAGAATTCTAAACAAAGACAGAGGTCATACCTGGCCTGGTATTACAAGTACAAGTGCAGGTTACTGTAGTTCATCAGATCAAGATGATTTAGAAATTGATGAATGTGACAATAATATTAATACCTGGGGTAATGACTATTTGCTTGAAAAGTTATTTTCTTTTGACTAGTAAAATCCATATTCTTGTAATTCTCTCATATATAAGTATTATTATAGTAGGTTGTATAAATGAATAATTCAGGGGAAATTCATGCCAAATATTAAATTAAAGCCTTTATTTGAAAAAAAAGCAGATCCAGTTACTGAAATCTTACGTGATATTTTTAAAGATAATAATTATGCCTTGTCGTGCTTNGGCGCCTTATNGATTGGAATTGGTGTTTCAAATTCTGGATATGTAAATGCTCAAGATGATGTTGAAGAAGTAATTGTTACTGCAGCCAAGAAAGAACAAAATATTCAAGATGTTGCTATGAGCGTTCAAGCAATCCAATCTTCAGAGCTTGAAAGAAAAAATATAAAGAGTTTAGAAGATATTGCTAATTTATCCCCAGCAGTTACGTTTAACAATGTGGGTCCTGGTAAGTCTAATTTTTATATTAGAGGAGTATCTGATGGATCAATAATGAACAGTTACGCTGGCACAGAAGCTACAACNGCTCTTTATATTGATGAGCAACCTCTNACTGCTGCAAGTCTTACTCCTGATCTTCATGTATATGATATAGAAAGAGTTGAGGTCCTAATGGGTCCACAAGGTACTTTATANGGGTCAAGCTCAACATCCGGCAATATAAAAATTATTACAAAAAAACCCGATGTATCCAGCATCGATTACGGATTTGATGTTGACTATGGTTCAATTACTAAAGGATCTAATGATAATTCTCTAGAAGCATTNATAAATATTCCAATCGGCTCAAANATTGCTGCAAGATACAGTGGTTACAATGTNCGTGACGGAGGNTGGATTGATAATCAAAGAGCAACTTATACATATCAAAACAATAATATAAATTACACGATTAATAATTTTACTGACCCATATGACGTGGCAGAAAAAAATTACAACAATAATATCAAAGAGGGAAGTAGGCTTAGACTAACTGGTGAATTTGAAAATTTTGATTTAGATTTATCATTTTTAACNCAAGAATCTACGTATAACGGATCATATGAAACAGACGTTTTGACAGATGATCAATCAAGAAAAATGCCACCAAGAACAAACACCAGATTTTCACCAGAAAAATATGATGATGACTTTGATCAAATGTCNATCACNCTTAGCGGNAGCATTTCAGATAATATAGATGTTGTATTAACTTCATCGATTTTTGATAGAGATACCGAATATACCTATGATTATGCTAGTTATGTAGAATATTATTACTATGCCGCATATGCATATTACGTATGCAATCTATATGAGTATGCTGGTTATTATTATGCAGACTTAAATGATTGTAGAGATCCTAGGATGACTTATGCACAATCAAACAATATTGAAAGAACTTCNACTGAAATTAGAGTTTCTTCAAATAATGATACTGGATTTAATTGGGTTCTAGGCGCATTTCAAGAAACAAACGAGAAAGTAACTGACGTAGATTATCTTCAGCCAGGAGCAACTTTTGCATCAAATGGGCTTAGTGGAACATGGTGGGAAGCTGATCTTGACAGAAAAGGTGAAATTAATGCTATTTTCGGTGAGGCATATATAGACGTCAATGAGAAAACNCAAGTTACAATTGGATTCAGGAACTATGATCAAGATATGAATCTTGTAGCAAGCAATGGNTATTATGGCGATATGCAGTTTGGACAATNAAACTCTGTATTTAANTCCTCAGAGTCAGGAACAATTCCTAAATTCAATGTAAAACATAATATTACAGATGACATTATGATTTATGGTACNTACTCAGAAGGTTTTAGGCCCTCTGGAGTTAACAGGCCAAGACCTTCAGATGCAGCTCCTAAAACTTACGATGCTGATTATCTTGAAAATATAGAACTAGGATTTAAATCAACCTTAAAAGATGGGAAGATTATCTTGAATGGATCTGTNTATTCAATGGATTGGACTGATTATCAGACAACAACATATGATACTGATCTTGCTTCTGTTGCTTTTGTTGATAATGTTGGTAATGCTGAAATTACAGGACTAGAACTTAATATAATGTATGCTTTAAATAGCTCNACAAATTTAAATTTCTATTTAAATTCGATGGATCCAACTCTCGCAGAGGACTACATACAAAATGGTGTTCTTGATGCATCATCAGGTAATAGACTTTCGTATATGCCNAAGCAAACTTATTATCTTTCTTTGGATAAAGATTTCAGTATAAAAGGAAACTCAGCTTACTTGAATTTAGATTATTCATATACTGGAGATAGATATGATTCGTATTCTGATGGAAGTATATTATTACCTTCTTATGGATTGGCTAATTTTAGAACTGGAGTTGACTTTACAAATACATCATTAGAGTTTTATATAAACAATGTATTTGATAAAGATGCATACCTATCAAGATATGATGACTTTGAGTCTGTGGGACCATCTGGNTATTCAGGTTTTGGTATAAGAAGAACTGGAAGCAAGCCAAGNGTTATTGGTATAAGGTTAAGATATAGATATTAAATTATAGTATCTTGTTTAGAATTACTGATAGCTGGTCTGGATCTTCAAAGTAAGGAAAATGACCACATTCATTTAATATATGAATATCACTCTCTATATCAGAATTTTTAAATAATTCATTTTCAGGATTATATCTAGCGAGCTTATCCTTATCGCAAAATATATATTTAATANTATGAAGACTGTTCAATTGACTTTCTGTTAATCTAAATTTTGTACAAGATTTTAAATCAATCGAACTAATCTCTTTCTCCGTTTGATTAAATAGTCTCTTTAATGGATATAACTTAATTTCTCTTTCTGGATCAGATTCAACAATCTTGGTTCCATAAGGCGATTTTATTTCTCCTTTAGCTCTGCCATAAAAGCCTGATCCTTTGACACCAAATCCAGTTGTTTTTATTTCTGTTTCTGGCATTTTATATATCCCATATTTCATTAAAAATTCAACTGCTTGATCAAGATTGCCTTTAGCATGATCCAATAAAATATCACCAACTAAAAATGGATATGCAATGTTCATACATAAAGTCATTTCATTTTTATATTGTGTCGATAAGTCTAGAGCAATAAGNCCACCCCAACTATGCCCCCCAAATATAAGATCTTTTAATTCAAGCTTATCAAGAACATCAATACAAAATCTTGTATGACTTTCCACATCATGAAGAAGCGGACCAGTAGTATAACCATGACCCGGAAGATCAATTGCTAGAATATTATATTTCTCTTTTATGTCACCAAATTTAAACATAGAAGTTGTTCTATGATCCATTCCCGCTCCTGGGATGAAAAAAATTGATTTTTTAGATTTATCTATTTCAGATGTGGTAAAAATATGAGCTTTATGATCTTTTAATTGTATAAACATTTTTAATAATTGAATTAATTAATAGTATATAAATAAATAACAACGGTATAGAAAAAATTACCATAATCCATTTAAATGAATCAATNCCNTTAAGGTACATCAGAAGAGTAGGCTGTATTACTAATAAAATAGCAAATAAAACTCTCAACATCTTGGAGCTTGTCATATTTGAACTTTTCATGGATGCTGATGCTAACACATATGTTGCAGAATCATATGTAGTACATAAGAAAATTATTAATATTAATGTAAATGTAATCAACAAAAAATAACCGCTGTTGATTGTTGAAATAGTATTAACTACAAGATCTTCTCTAGAGATTAGATTATTTTTAATAATATCAGGACTGTTTATAAGACCGGTTTCATAAAGTGATATGGACAGGTTTGAAAGAATTAGCATGCTTATTGTGCATCCTAAGCTTCCAATTAGAATAGTTCCAAGAATAATTTGTCTTAAAGTTTTCTCATTAGAAATATTTATTAAAAAAGTACCTATCATTGGTGCCAGAGCAAACCACCAAGCCCAATAAAAAACTGTCCAATCAAGGCTAATTTTTGTTCCTGTTGAAAGNCTCATATTGATATAATTTTTTGAATAAAAAATTAAAGTATCAAAAGAGTTAGATAATATATAAGAGGTAGGACCTTTTATAAGAACAAATAAGAGAAATAAAATTACAAGAACAATATTTAAATTACTTAATCTTCTAATGCCATTTTGAACCCCTAGATAAGCACTTGTACCAAATATAATTGAACAACTGACTATCGTTGCTATATCCANCATAGCAGTTCTTTCAATTAAAAATATTTTTGATATCACAGATGAAATTAAAGGGAACGACAGACCTAAGCCAACACCAGCTCCACAAATNATAGCTCCTATAAAAAGGACATCTAAAATAAACCTATAAAGATTATTTTTAATTTGTAAAATACCAGAAAATGTTAAGTTTGAATCTGGTCTCAGGCTTAAAGCTANNCCAAATGCAACAACTGGAAGACAATATATTGCCCATGCAGTAAATCCCCAATGAAATACAGGATATGCCCTGGAATATTCGAGGATTTCTATTTCACTAAGATTCTTATTTGTTTGAAGAATATTGTAATATTCAATCCATTCAATTGTAGACCAATATAANAGGGTTGCGCCGATGCCTGCAGCAAATAGCATTGAACTCCATGACAGCATTGAGTATCTAGGTTTATTAGAAAGCACAATTTTAATTGAGCCGGCTTTTGAAAATGCTAAANAAAGCAAAAAAATTAATAGAAAAAAACTTCCATACATAAAAAATTCTTCAAATATAATTGAAAGCCTTGAATATATTGAAGACAGAAAACTAGACGAAAATTCTGGATCAAATAAGACAAATATTGATAACACTAAAGATAATAAAATAGTTATACTGATGACAGATATATTCCATGTGGGATTTACTTTNCTTAATATATGTCTGATCAAAATAATCTAGAATATGCATTNAAAAATGCTGTTAACTTAATNAATGATCATAATCTAAACGAAGGAATCGAACAACTTAAAGAGATTCAGAAAATATTTCCTGTTCATCCAGGAGTNCTAGAGTTATTAGCATCAACTTATATAAAAAATAACGANCCTAATAAATTTCTAGATACATTAGATATCTTAATTAAGAATAAGATCAACNTAAAAAAACATNTCGAATCAAAATATAAAATATTGATTTATCTCGGTAATTTGAATGATGCAATNGATTGTTTAAAATTACTGCATANAAAATATCCCTCAATNAATACAGCCAGAGAATTATCTAATCATTATCTTGAGAAAAATCTGATAGATGATGCCGAAANGATAGTTCAGGATTTTCTAGAATCTGATAAAACTTACTCTGAACTCTATAAAGGCATTAGGCATGTTAAGGCTGGAAGAAATAAATTGGCAGAAGAGTCTTATAAAAAAATCCTTAAGGAAGATAATAATAATGTTGATGCTTTAAGGCTGCTTGGATTACTTGCTTTTAGAAATCGAAATTATTCTATTGCTGAATCATTATTTATTAGAGCTATAAAAATAAACCCTAATTTTAAATTGTTATGGGATAACTTAGCCAAGTGCTTCAGGCTTCAAAATAAGTTGCAAGATGCCAAAAAAGCTTTTAATAACTTATTAAAACTCGATCCAGATAACTTAGANGCAATGACAGCTCTAGGTACAATCTCCATAAGATTAAGNCAGTATGAGGAGGGCATAAAATTTTACAAAAAAATTATTAATATCAACAAAATAAATCCAAGAGTTTATTTAAGTTTAGGTCATGCATATAAAACAATTGGACAAAGAAATGAAAGCGAGGATTCGTATTTANAAGCAATTAAACAATTTCCATTATGTGGAGAGGGATATTGGAGCTTAGCAAATTTGAAGACCTATAAATTTTCTGANAAACAAATAAATGAGATGGAGCTTTGTNTAACTAAAGAAATGCATGAAGTTGAGAAAATTCAAATGTTTTTCGCCCTTGGTAAAGCATACGAATTAAAANAGGATTATAGAAATTCGTTTAAAAANTATAATCAAGGTAACTGGATGCAGAGAAAAAAATTGGATTACAACGCTCAAGAAAATTCAAATCAAATAGATAAGATAATTCACTATTTTAAAAATAAAAAACAACAACTCAATTTTAATTCAGGTTACTCATCAAGCGATCCAATTTTTATTTTAGGTTTACCAAGATCTGGTTCAACNTTACTTGAACAAATTTTGTCTTCACATTCTGAAATAGAGGGAACTCATGAACTTCATAATATTATGACAATTGGCAAAAGAATAAAAAAAATAAATAATTGNGATGATTACCTNNATAATCTGACAACCTTNAGTGATGAGGAGATNAAAAAATATGGAATNGANTATATAAANGAAACTAAATGGGCAAGAAACGAAAATAAATTCTTCATCGACAAGATGCCTAATAACTTTCCACATATTGGATTGATAANAATGATCCTTCCAAANGCCAAAATTATTGATGCAAGAAGAAATCCGATGGATGGATGTTTTAGTTGTTTTAAGCAATATTTTGCAAAAGGTCAGCACTTTACATATGATCTTGACGATATAGCGAGATACTATAANGACTATACAAAGATAATGAATTTTTGGAACTCCTATTTTCCTAATTCTATTCACACAGTTTTATATGAAAATGTAATCAACGATCCAAAAAAAGAGATTTCATCAATGCTTGAATTTTTAAATTTAGAATTTCAAGAATCTTGCATGAAATTTTATAAATCNCCAAGACCAGTAAAAACAGCGAGCTCTGAACAAGTAAGACAACCAATATATAAATCAGGACTGCAGTATTGGAAAAATTTTGAATCTGAATTAACAGATTTAGTTCAACACTTTCCAGATCATGAATAATAAATATCAATATCCTGAATTAGAAAGAGTAGATAANGAAATCGGTAGATATTATATTGATTCAAAAAANAATCTNGTNCCAAGCGTNACAACTGTTNTATCAAATACATCAAATAAAGAAAATGGTATTTTACAATGGAGAAATAAAGTNGGAGACGACGAGGCAGATAGAATTATCAAACAAAGTACTGATATTGGAACAATGGTTCATGAGGCGCTTGAAAATTACTTAAGTAATCTTCAATGGGATAAGTTTAGTGAAGATCAAAACGGTATTATTGCAAANAATATTACAAAAAAATTNATCTCCACAGGCTTAGAAAAAATTAACGAAGTATGGGGNNTAGAAGTAGGGATGATTCTGGATGGACTATATGCTGGAACTGCAGATTGTGTTGGTGNAATTAATGGCATCCCATCNATCATTGATTTTAAAACAGCAAGAAGAATAAAAAGGAGAGAGTGGATAGAGGATTATTTTTTACAAGGATGTGCATATGCCAATGCTCATAATGTAATGTTTAACACTGACATTAAACAAGTTGTAATATTAATGGTGGACAGAGATTTAATTTTTCAAGAATTTGTTGTCAAAGAATATGAATTCAATGACCTAACAAAAAAATGGAAAAAAAGATTGATTAATTTCTCAAAAAAATTTCAATAAAAATGAATTATTTATTTTAAAATCATTAACATGAGACAAATAATTGCAATTGGTGGGGGAGGTTTTGGAAGAGAAATAAAAGANCTTAAAATTGAAAAATATATTGTTGATCAGTCACAAAAAGATAATCCTAATATATGTTTCATTCCTACTGCCACCGGAGATGATGAGNGTTANATTAATAATTTTTATAAAGCTTTTGATTCAATTGGTTGNAATACATCCCATTTAGATTTTTTTAAGAGAACAGTAAAAATTAAAAATCATATCAATGAACAGGATATAGTTTTTGTCGGTGGAGGTAACACCAAAAGCATGCTTGCAGTTTGGCGAGAATGGGAGCTCGATAAAATACTTTTTGATGCATACCAAAAAGGAAAAATAATGAGTGGTGTTAGTGCTGGTGCTATTTGCTGGTTTGATAAAGGGATAACAGATTCATGGAAAGATCATCAAGCCATTCTTCCNTGCTTAGGTTTTGTTAAAGGTGTATGTTGTCCTCATTATGATGAGGAGCCTGAAAGAATTCCTTTTGTAAATGAAATTCTTGATAGTGATCAAATTTCTGAGTGCATAGCAGTTGAGGGTTTTTGCGCCCTCCATTTAATTAATGACATTCCTGCTTTTTCAGTAAGCTTTGGCGATAAGAAAAACTCTTATTCAGTTGTGAAAAATAAATCTGTGATAGAAAATAATCAAATTAATAATGTAANGTTAATACAACTATGAAAATTGCAAATATTTTATCTATAATTCTTGGATCAATTCTTATGTTACTTGCTCTTCAATGGATCTTTGTTCCATCAATGGCTGCAGATACATTAAATATGCCTTATTTAGAGGGATCAGGGAGAAATACACAAATAAGAGATTTTACTGCATTTTTTCTTGGAACTTCTATGATGTGCTTTTTATCATTCTTTACGAAAAAATATGAATTTATTTNTTCTTGTGGATTGATATTTATTGTTGCAGCTTTTTTTAATATATTTGCTAGCGTTAATCATGATGCAACATTTGAAGCATCATCATTTGTATCTGAAATTATATTTACATCTATGGCTTTTATATCTGCCTATCTTTACAAATCTAATCAGTTATAAGAAAGTTACAAAATCATCAATATCAAGATTTGGTATTTTCTTTTTTTCTCCTATTTCAGTGCCAATATAAAGGTAGCCCAGTATTTCTTGATTATCTTTTAANCCTAATNCANTTTGAATAGCTTTATTAAAAGCAAATTTACCAGTTCTCCAAATGCANGAATATTCCATTGCATTTAGTGCAAGCATAATATTTTGTGCAGCAGTTGCTGTAGAGAGCTTTTGTTCAATTGATGGTACTTTTGGATGCTCTTTAAATGAATTAACTAAAATAATTATCATTGGNGCTCTATANGGAGCATTTTTATATTTTTCTAAAATTTCATCAGATATATCAGGCAAAGATTTACCATAATTATGNAATATAGTTGATAATTTTTTCAGACCTTCGTCTTTTACTTCAATAAAACTACTTGTTCTTAGCCAAGCNTGATCTGGAGCCCTTAANGCAGCNTTATANACAGTNAACATTTCATCTTTAGTTGGATGAGGAGAAGANAGCTGTCTAGCAGAAACTCTATTTAAAATATTTTCGATNGCATCCATATTATTNATTAACTTAATTAAANTATTTATTATATTATGACTATATGATTTACCAAATAGGAATAATTNTAATACTTGTTGTTGTAGCCATCGTAGCCTCTAAAAAATTCTTTAATAAAGATTTAAATGATGATCTTGTTTATGAAGATGAAATGGATGAAAAAGAATTAGAAGAATTAGACAAAGAAATAAACTAGTCAGCTAATTCTGACTGAAGCGATCTATAGAACTGTCTGCATGCAAATACGACAATCACTGCAAAAGGAACTCCTGTAATAACAACAGAGGTTTGTAGAGCAACTAATCCACCTGCATTTAAAAGTACAGCAGCCAAAATACCTAACAGTATTGCCCAGGTAACTCTTGACAATATTGGAGAGTCATCATTTATATTTTTTTGATTTTTAGATGACAGCATTGATGCAACTAATGCGCCCGAATCAGAAGAAGTGACAAAAAATGTAACAATTAAAACTAATGAAAGAATTGATACTAGCTTAGATATTGGATAGACATCAAAAAGTGTAAATAAAGCTACCGAAATATTATTATTAACAATGTTGCTTATATCACTCGTTTCATTAATTACCTGATATATAGCTGCATTTCCAAATACACCCATCCATATAAATACAATNAAAGACGGTACAAATAATACTCCAATGATGAATTCTTTAATTGATCTACCGTAAGAAATCCTAGCGATAAATAATGATACAAAAGGTGCCCAAGCAAACCACCATGAGTAATAAAAAAGTGTCCATCCATCTTGCCACGAAGCCGAATCAGGATTTGCATAAACTTCTGTCCATGTTGCTGATTGAATTATAGTNTTTATATAAGCACCAAAGTTTTGAATAAGTGCATTCAAGATAAAAATAGAAGGACCAAGAACGAAAATAAATAATAAAAGTAAAACNGCCAACATCATATTTACTTGTGATAATCTTTTTATACCGGAATCTAATCCTAATGAAACACTTATTAATCCAATTAATGTTATGACCGCTATTATTATTAATTTAAGTGAGAATGATTCACTTATCTCAAAAACATGAGCTAATCCAGCACTTATTTGATTGGTTCCTAATCCAAGAGATGTTGTTACACCAAATATAGTTGTCAAAATTGCAATAACATCAATGAGTATAGCCAAATATTTATTATCGGATATTTTTGATCCTAATAATGAACTAACTCTAAATGGAAGTTTTTTATTATATGANGCAAAAGCGAAGCATAATCCAAGTGATGAATAGATAGCCCATCCGTGAAGACCCCAATGAAGATTTGCAAGACCAATTGCCTTACCGGCATTATATGAAATATTCCCATCTATCATTCCTGGATAAGAATTAAGATGCATGATTGGCTCAGCGACACCATAGAATAAAAGACCAATTCCCAGACCAGCACTAAAAAGCATGGCTATCCAATTTATGTATGAATAAGTTGGGACTGCNTCTTTNCCACCTAATTTAATATTNTTATATTTTGTGAATACTAATGAGATCGAAAAAACCAGGAAACCATTAGCCAATAATATAATCATCCATCCAAGATATTCAGAAAGACTTGTTTGTGCATTTGTAAAAAAACTTTGAGATGATGATGAATTAGCTGAAACAANCAAAGTGATAATTGTTATCAGAAAAACAGATATTAAAAACCTAGGTTTGCTTATGTTACTCATGAATANAAATNAAGTGAAACACAATTATATTCATTAATCTAGACATAATTTATATTTATTATTGTTTATATTGTTTACTTATGGGCTTATTGCATCATTATTTTAAGATGTTATTATTGTCTAAAGACCGATTTACAGAAATTGCTGGTCTATAAATATTGCTAAAATTCTCTAGGGGGAATATCTCTGGGGTTACCAGGCTTGTTTATTTTGCAATTTATATAAACTAACTATGAGGATTCATATGTTTAATTTAATTAAAACAAAAGAACAATTAAATAGAATTAAAAATAAGTTTTCTTTAGGGGTTTTGGGTGCTATTGCTGCAATGGTTCCACAGACTGCTGAAGGACAGGAACGACAAATTGAAGAAGTCGTCGTATCTGCTACCAAGAAAGATGAAACAGCATCAAAGATTCCTGTTACTGTTACAGCTCTCACAGAAGAAACTTTGAAAGAACTGAATGTGCAGAATTTTGATGATTACATTGAGTATCTTCCTAATGTAACAGCTGGTGGTAGAGGGCCTGGTCAGTCAACAATTTATATTAGAGGTTTAGCTGTTGACTCAGTTAACGTCATGCTTGCAACTGCTGCAGGATCACAACCAAACGTAGCTTTATATATTGATGAACAACCAGCTCAAGTACCTGGCAGAAACTTGGATGTTTATGTTGCTGACATGGAAAGGGTTGAAGTTCTTCCTGGGCCGCAAGGAACTCTTTTTGGAGCGAGTTCACAAGCTGGTACTGTTAGGCTTATTACTAATAAACCTAAATTTGGCGTTCAAGAAGCAGGATTTAACCAATCTGTTTATCATACATACAGTGGTGATTTAAGTAATGCATTTGATGGGTTTATAAACATACCAATGAGTGATACATGGTCAGTAAGAGCTGTATATTATAATGCAACTCAAGGTGGTTATATTGATAATGTTGATGGGACCATGAGTTCAGAAGGTAAAGGTTCATTCCCTGGAGCTGTAGGACCATCAGGACCGAGAGTTCAAGCTTTAGACACTACTGGTGACGGAGTAGATGATACTTTTATACCTACAATTACTTCATATAAAACTATTGATAATGCTGGCCTTACTAAAGATAACTTTAATGAAGCTAAGTATGAGGGATTCCGTCTTTCCTCTAAAGCAACCTTCAATGATAATTGGGAGTTATTAGTAACTCACATTGATCAAAACTTAACCACCGATGGTGTATGGGATTATGATCCAGAAGTTGGTGATCTAGAGGTTAGAAGATTTCAACCTGATACACTTGAAGATGGATTTGATCAAACATCAATAACATTTGATGGAAGAATGGGTAAACTAGATGTACTTTACACAGGATCTTATCTAGAAAGAGAAGCAGAACAGACTGTTGACTATACAGGATACATTAATGTTGGTTCTTACATGCCATATTATACTTGTCTATATTATGGTTCTCAGCTTGCGGCAGTTAATTACAACCGAACTTGTGGTTCACCTGCAGCTAGAGTTGATGTTCTTGACCAAAATGAAAGAACAACACATGAATTTAGAATTAGCTCAAATGAAAATAGTGATTTACCATTTTCATATACAGCAGGTATTTTTAAAGAAGAAAGTATTCTAAAAACTCAAAATGACTT
>PBKI01000010.1 GCA_002721385.1 Gammaproteobacteria bacterium | reverse complement strand
TCTAACATACTTCATTTAATTAATTTTGGAATTATTTCATATTGAGCAAGCACTCCAAAAATAATCACAAATAAGAATGCAAATAAAATATTTAAGTTATTTTTTTGCATCCACTCAAATGAGTTCTCTAAAAACTTTCTTGTCCATTTATCAGCTTCATCCAAGAATTTAATTGCTTTTCGCGTCCACTTATCACTGATTTCAATCAATGGAATCAAAAATGCTGCAATTATAAGCCAAACAATCCCATTCAGGAGCACGTCAATAACCCAACCTAATAAAATCCAATTAATATCCATCAAACATATACTATTGAATCTCTTTTATTTTGACAAATTGTTATGGCATTATTAAGGACATTATTTCTATTTGGAGAGCGTATGAATATAGATACTAAAACTACAATTATATTGGTATTACTGGGAGTAATATTTGGAATGATAGGCAGATTACAAGGTTGGTTCTAATGAGAGACCATATGCAAACAATAATTAATGTTTGTCTGGCAATATTTATCACTATATATATTATTCAAAATGATAAATTAAACGAACAAGTTAAGTTATTAAATAAAGAATTAGAAGCAGTAAATATAGGCCTGATAAAAACATTATATTCCGATTACAACACAGCATTTATAAAAAATGACTTTCCTAGAATTGCCAGTCATTTTGAAGCACCTGTTAATTTTGCAAGCAATGAAATAATTGCTGAAACAGAAAAAGATGTCATTGAAAGATATAAAGTTATGAAANCAACTATCCAAGAAGGATATGCTTATAGTGTTACTGGCGATGTAACAATAAAAAGNCANANTGATAACTCGTATCTACTTTGNGCTGACTTCACAAGGTTTAATAAACAAAAAGAAGTTTTATTTGAAGGACGAGCTGAGTATCAATGGGTTAATTTTCCAAACAAAGGATGGAAGATGAATTACCTTAANGGAATAGATAGGGGTTCTAACTCTATTTGTATGCGTGAAAGTTAAAGCTCTTTTTAAAAAAANTATNAGNCCANCGCAGGAAATCCAGGTGAGGTTAGTGTAAATCTAGTTCTTANAAATCTTNAGAATTTTTAAANCCATCTTCGAACTTTTTCTTTGTATTCAATCCATTNATCTGCAAACAATTCTTNCATCGCTTNTTCTTCAGGCTTAATCTGAAATTGCGTTATATACATNATNAATAGAATCGTTAATAGTATTCCGCCAACCGGATTTGAGTAAAAAGATATTCCNAGCAAAATGAATGTCATTCCAAGATACATTGGATTTCGAGAGTANTGAAATATTCCATTTACAACCAANGATGACGCCTTTTTGATAGATATGGGATTTACTGTTGTTTCTTGATTTTTAAATAAACGAACAGCAACAAAAATAACACAAATACCAAGGACAAAAAAAACTAAACCTAAAATCTTCAAGAATTGAATTTCAAACTGAGGCCAGTGGTGATTTGAATATACTATGCAAAAACTAAAAAAAAGNGTAACTATTGGAGGTGGAATTTTATTTTTCATTTATAACTTAAATAATTTTNTATTAATTATTATTTTGGATACGAGTGACATNTAAGTTTAAATTATATCCGTGAAGTTATTATNATATAAATAAAATAAAATTAAACTTTTTAAGTAATATTGGGTTATTTAATGTAAGATTGCATTTTTTATAAGGATAAATTAATGAATATATACGTAGGAAACATATCTTGGGGATTAACTGACCAAGATTTAGAAAACGTTTTTGCAGAATATGGAACCGTTACATCTGCAAAAATTATCACAGACAGAGCAACTGGACGTTCTAGAGGTTTTGGTTTTGTTGAAATGAGCGATGGTGCTGAGGCAGCTATCGAGGCATTAAATGAAACTGAAGTCGACGGAAGAAATCTTGTTGTGAACGAATCAAGACCTAAAGACAAAAGTTAATTTAGACTTTCCAGAGCTTCGATCATCTTTTCTTGTACTTTTTGTACTGCTTTGAATGGCCTAATCATTACTTTAAAATTTTTAATTTTACCGTCTTGATCCCATTCGATCATATCGACACCATTTACTGCGATGTCGTCAATATATGTTTCGAATTCTAGAACAGAANTCATGTCTTGATGAATCTCTCTTGTATATTTAAATTTTTTCATGTTGAATGACTGACCTGCTGCATGGAGATACATTAAAGTAATTTCTTTACCTTTTAGCGGTTTAAAAACAACAGGAGANGAAAATATAGCATCATCAGATATNATCTTTTCAAGCTCCTTCAATTCGTCATTTTTGATTACTTCATGCCATTTATGTATTAATTCTTTTGCTTGATTCATCTTTTGCCAAATAATTATTTGAAAAATATCGTAATATAATATTACTTAATTATAAAGGAGTNTTAGCCATGAATAACAAAGAGCAAATTGAAAAATGTATTGATATNTATTACGAGGGATGTTGTGAATCAGATCCTTTAAAAATNAAAGAGGCTTTTGATAGTCATGCAATGATAAGTGGTTATTTGCCGGATGGATTACATGAAATGAACCTTGAGGAATTTGCAGGATTTGTAGCAGAACAACAACCATCTCCAAATGAAAAAGGAGACAAACAATTCTTAGAAATAATTTCGTGTGAAATTGTTGGNGATACTGCTATAGTACAAATAAGAGAAGCATACTTGGGAATGACATTTATTGATTCATTATCTTTTTTAAAAAAAGATAATTCATGGAGAATTTATACAAAATTATTTCATGTTGAATCATAGGTAACTTTAATCAATTCAATAGGAGATAATATGATTAATAATAAAAATAGTTTAGNCGCCTTTTTTGGCTTACTAATGATAGTTGGTTGCTCAATGGAAGAATCATCAATGGAAGATTCTTCAGATAATGATGCTTCCTCAGGCCCAGTAGTTTATTTCAATGAATTNATGGAATGTAAATTTGGACCAGACATGTCTGAAGAAAACTTGACCGCAATGATATCTGATTGGCAAAAATTAATTTCCTCAGAAGATTTAACTGGCGCTTGGGGATATGCACCAGCTGCAGATACGAATTCATTTGGTGAATCAGGATGGTGGGAACTTCAATGGACCTCAAAAGATGGTGCTGAAGCAGCTTGGTCAGATTGGGTTAGCAATGAAGCTGCAACAGAGTGGACTGAAAAATATGCAAGCGTTATGCAATGTGATGGTCCTGGAAGATATGCATGGGACGGTACTTTTCCCATCTCTGCTGAGGAAAATGGAGAATATCCTGANAACGGGTACTTTTACAGCGAATTTCATGCATGTAATTTTAATGAAGGTTCATCAAGAGAAGATGCAATGGCATTTATGCCAGGGTNTAACGATGCTGTAGCTAACAGTAACTATGAGGACACTTCATATCATTATGGTAACTACTTCGCACATGGAGATGCTCCATCAAATCCAAGAGGAGAATCTGCGGATTTTCTTTGGGCGAACTTTACAAACAGCAAAGATTCAAATGATAAAGCGAATGCATCTTTTGAAGCCGATGTAAGAGATAAGATGTTTCCATTATTTTCTGAATTTGCATCATGTGCAGATACACCAGATGTCTATCATGGATGGACTTTGTATAATGCATCTGAGAAAGACTTTATGCCAACATTCACATTTAATAACTAAATTTCAGTTA
Organism: Gammaproteobacteria bacterium; assembly: GCA_002721385.1. Lineage (GTDB taxonomy): Bacteria > Pseudomonadota > Gammaproteobacteria > Magnimaribacterales > D2472 > SAR86A. Next base: position 18,015 of record PBKI01000010.1, on the reverse strand, counting down.
TTGGGGCTGCANTTTGCAGCCCTTATTTTAATTTAATTAGGNTTNGACCAAATGATTATAGGTGTTCCAAAAGAAGTAAAAAATAATGAGAATAGGATTGGATTAACTCCAGATTCTGTAAAGACTTTATCAGCNCANGGCCATGAAATTTTGATTCAAAAAAATGCAGGTCAAAATATAGGTTTTTTTGATAAAGATTACATATCTGCAGGGGCACAAATTGTTGATACTCAGGAAGGGCTTTACAAGGCATCGGAAATGATCGTAAAAGTCAAAGAACCAATACCCAGTGAATATGAGTATTTAAGAGATGACTTAACATTGTTCACTTATCTTCATCTAGCAGGTGATCCAGAGAATGCAAAAAAGTTGATTGATACTGGGATAACTGGCATAGCATATGAAACAGTTACATCTAATGATGGATCAATGCCNTTGCTAGCCCCAATGAGTACTATTGCNGGTCAATTAGCATTTATTGTTGGATCCTATCATTTACTAAAACATAANAAAGGAAAGGGTGTTCTAATTGGGGAGTTAGATGATATTGAACCGAGAGTGGTTACTGTGATTGGAGGCGGAGTGGCAGGAACACAGTCAATATCTAAAGCAGTTAACAACAATGCATTNGTGAANATAGTTGATGCTTCAGAAATAAAGCTTAATGAATTAAAAACAAAATTTGGCACCAATAATATTGAATATATACTTTCTACGAAAGATTCAATTCAATCTGCAATTAATGAATCTGATCTTGTAATTGGAAGTGTTTATGTTGTTGGTAAAGAAGCACCAAAGGTTATAACAGAAGAAATGATTCAATCAATGAAACCTGGAACTGTTATGGTTGATATCTCAATTGATCAGGGCGGATGTTTCGAGACAAGCAAACCAACTACCCATGATGACCCTACATTTATTANAAATNATATTGTTCATTATTGTGTAACAAATATGCCCGGAGCNGTTCCATTAACAGCAACTCATGCATTAAATAGAGTAACGCTTCCATACATAGAAGAACTTGCAAATAATGGCATTAATAATGCTTTAGATCAAAANAAGCATCTAAAAAATGGACTAAATATTAGAGATGGTGTGATCATTCATCCAGGTGTTAAAGAGGCATTAGCTTNAGGAGGATAAGATGGAAAAAGTTTTGGTAACAGGGGCAACTGGGTACATAGGATTACATTGTATCCATCAATTATTAAATCAGGGTTACGCGGTAAATGGCTCAATACGATCTCCTNAAAGAAAAAATGAAATTTTTGAGGCATTGAAAAATCACAANACTTCTACAGAAAATCTAAATATTTTTTCAATTGATTTAAANGATGACGAGGGATGGGATCAGGCTATGGAAGGATGTGATTATTTATTACATGTTGCGTCGCCAATTGCACTAGAGAATCATAATGAAGACTTTTTTGTAAAACCTGCTGTGGNTGGTGTAAATAGAGCAATGAAATTTGCAAAAAAGCATAATGTNAAAAAAGTTGTTCTAACATCATCAGTAGCTGCAATTTTCGAGACTATGGAATCAAAAAGCTATTACGATGAATCTGATTGGTCTGATCCACAAAATCCAACAATAAGTCACTATTCTAAAAGTAAAACTCTCGCTGAGAAAGCTGCATGGGAATTTGTTNAAAATGAAAATCATCCTTTTGAGTTAGCTGTTATTAACCCAGCTTTAGTTATCGGTCCATCANTGTCAGGTGATCTTGGAGAATCAAATAAAGCAATTATGATGGTTACAACGGGTAANATGCCGGTTGCCGTTCCTATTCAGTTTGGTTATGTAGATGTGAGAGATGTAGCAACAGCGCATATTTTAGCNATGCAAAATCCTGCCAGCAATGGAGAGAGATTTGCCTTAGCTGAAAAAGATTTNTGGTATAAGGATGTTGCAAAGGTATTAAAAAGCAATGGTTTTGATAAAGCTCCAACACTTGCTGTTCCAGTTTGGCTTGCAAAAATATTGGCTAATTTTAGTAAGGAATTAAAAATTGCATTGCCTTATCTTGGTAGGCTGCGAAGCGTAAAGAATACTTCAAAAGCAAAAGATATTCTTGGATGGAATNCAAGGCCGGCTGAAGAATCAATTGTAGAGATTGCCAATCAAATTAGAGATATGGGCTTAATCAAATAATACCTGGAAAAATNGCTTTTCTATTTTTTGGATAGTTTTCAAACTTAGCTAAATACCAATTGTGATGCGCAATCGCTCTAGGAAATAAATTTGCTATAACCCAGATAAGAAAAATTATCCCAGAAATGCTCCATGTCAGAATCGCCCATCCTATCCATTCAATAATCTCACCAAAATAATTTGGGGCAGATATATATTTATATAGAAATTCATCGGGAATATGATATCCAGGCCCATTTTTGTTTTTCATTTTTACTATTAAATAATCTGACTTTANATTTATGTACATTCCAATAAAAAAAACAATAATNCCAATTATGAAAAATGGGCTTGTNATCCAATCCGAAGAGTATTTTGTAAAATAAAAAATTCCAAATGCTTGAATGCTNACATTAATAATATTAAAAAAGAATGCTGACAATGCTATTGAAATTGGCATAACGGGATTTGTTAATTTTATTAAAAACGGATAAATGAAACTTCTGTGAACATAATGTGTTAACCAAATTATCAAAAATATATAATGTATATTATCCAAAAGATCTCTCGCCAGAAAAGCAAAAAGAAGCATTAAAATCACACACGGTGACTCCATAACAANCCAGCCAATTCTTGCAGGAATATTTATACCCCAACCATCTTTAATATGTCGTCCGTATGGCGCATTCTGGAAGAAAAGATAGATAAAAGTTATTAAACCAATACAGACCCAAATTAGACAAAGGATATAGAATGTACTCATAAAATTTATTTTAAAACAAAGTTTACAGTTATGATTCTAAATCATAAACTAAATACATAGTTAATTTGGGAGAGTGAATTAAAATGAAAAAATTCGATTTTATAATTCTTGGCGCTGGATCAGCTGGCTGTGTTTTNGCAAATAGATTAAGTGAAAATCCTGATACATCTGTATGCATTATTGAAGCTGGTTCAAAAGATAATGATCCTAGGCTTCATGTACCAATTGGTTTCGCATTTTTAGGTGACAAGAGTAAATATAGCTGGGCATACGANACTGTTCCTCAAAAAGAATTTGAAAAGGTCGTCGTTGCAGAACCCAAATCAGCTGTTGTTGATTCTNCAGGAGGNATGCATGAAGTAAAATCAGAAACACTTGAACACAGAAAAGGTTATCAACCGAGNGGNAAGACTCTTGGTGGTAGNAGCTCTATTAATGCAATGCTTTATGTAAGAGGCCATAAATGGGATTATGATCATTGGTCTGANCTCGGTAATGATGGCTGGTCATATAATGAGGTTCTACCATATTTTAAAAAAGCTGAACATAATGAAATGTTTGACAATGAATTTCATGGTCAAAACGGCCCGTTAAATGTATCAAAAATTAGACANGAGAATAATCCTACAAAAGATTTTGTTAAAACAGGTTCTGAAATTTTCGGNTATAACGAAGACTTCAATGGGGAAGACCAAGAAGGAATAGGCTTTTATCAAACAACACAAAAAAATGGCAAAAGATGCAGTACAGCAAAGGCGTATCTAGTTCCTAGNCTTAATCNAGAAAATCTTACTGTATTGACTGACACAAACGTAAATAAAATTCTAGTTGATGATAAAAAGGCTACAGGAGTTGAGTGTATTAATGANAAAGGAGAGACCTTTTCTATACATGTTGAAAAAGAAGTTCTGCTATCATCAGGTGCATTTGGATCGCCTCAGATTCTGTTGAGATCAGGAATCGGACCTTCTGATGAAATATTAAAACATGGCATTGAACTAAAACATGAATTACCTGGCGTAGGAAAAAATCTTCAGGATCACATTGACTANCTATCAGTCCATAAATTTAATTCGATTGAATTAATAGGTTTCTCGTTAAAATCTATTTTTTATAAGTATCCATTAGAGATTTTAAAATATCTTTTTAAAAAAGTAGGCATGTTTACTTCAACAGTTGCAGAGGCTGGCGGATTTATTAAATCGACCGATGAAAAACAAATACCAGANATTCAACTTCATTTTGCACCTGCAATGGTTATTGATCATGGAAGAACTCCTGTATGGGGCCATGGATTAAGTTGTCATGTTTGTCTTCTAAGACCAAAATCTCGAGGAGAGGTAACACTTAATTCAGCTGATCCTTTTGAAGANCCACTAATTGATCCTAAATTTCTATCAGATCCNGATGATATGAAAGATATGATTGCAGGATACAAACAGATGATGTTGATTTTGAACAAAAAACCAATGGCTAAATATACAAGCGATCATGTACAAAGACCAATTGATTTAAATGATGATAATGATATTGAGCAAGCCATCAGAGAAGNAGCAGATACTGTTTATCATCCTGTAGGAACATGCAAAATGGGTAATGATGATATGTCAGTAGTTGATCATAATCTAAAGGTTCATGGGATTGATAATTTGAGAGTTGTTGATGCATCAATAATGCCTACTCTTGTTGGTGGNAATACAAATGCCCCAACTATTATGATTGGAGAGAAGGCATCGGACTTAATACTTAATGATTATCAATAATTCATGAAAAAAATTCTTTTAAGCTNTTTAATAGTTATAAACTTTTATTTGTTAGCAGATGATTTCATTCTTATCGACGTAAGAACAATCCCTGAATTCAATAACGGTCACATTGAAACATCAATTAATATTCAATGGGAAAATATTGACAAAATNCTTGGTGAGGTTGAGAAAGATTCNACAATTTATCTTTATTGTAGAAGTGGNAATAGATCTAATAAGGCAACACNCAAATTAATAGATCTTGGTTACAANAATGTAAAAAATATTGGTGGCATAAAAGAAGCCTCANAGTTTCTCGGATTAAATATTGTTAATTAATATTAATAATAAANTTAGCTAATGAAAAATTTTTTTAAATTCCTTACTAAAACTGAAAGTAAAAAAATCTTAACCTTTGATGGAGGAGGTGTAAGAACTATTGCTGGATTAGTTTTTCTTAAGAAACTCGAAGCAGAAAGTGGAAAAAANATTGTAGATATATTTGATATGTTTATTGGNACAAGTGCTGGTGCATTAAATGCTGCGTGTTTCGCATTTGGAGGTTTTTCAGCCGANAAAGTAAAACAGTACTGGTCAAAAAAATATTTAGATAAAATAATGAAGTCATCTTTTTTCTGGGATAAAGCATCTTTAATTCAAGCAAGGCCGCGCTATGAGACNGATGGCAANCTTGAGGTCCTTAATGAAGTTTTNGGTAATAATGTGCTTAAAAACTCAAATAAACCATTTTTATCAATGGCATATGACATTGAAAAAAGAAAACATGTTATTTTTGATTCAGTAAATACACCAGATATTAAATATGTTGATGTTTTAGCAGCTTCAAGCGCTGCTCCAATGTATTTTCCAACATACCAAATGTCAGANAANTCNTGGATGATCGATGGAAGTATAGTCACAAANAATCCTACTCTAGTAGGTTTTAAGTATGCTAAACAAATTTTAGGTACAAACAACATAAAAGTTTTGAGCATAGGNTCAGGTAAAAATAATAATAAGATAAATGGAGATATNTCTGCNAAATGGGGNGGAGTTGGATGGCTCAGAAATGANATTCTAGGAATGATGCTAGATTCTGAAATTCACAACGACATATCAAGTGATTTTTTANAAGATAATTATTTACGAATAAATTCTCCTTTAGTTAATGTTAGTAGATTTTTAGATGATGATACAGATGAGAATCTTGAGAGAATTCATTTAATGGGAATGGAATGGTGGTCAAAATTTGGGGATAAATCNCTAAATTTCATTAAATAATAAATCNNTATAAGTATTANAAATANTCTCCAAACTTGACATGTTTTTTAAAAAAAAGTCTAATGTTGAAATTCAAATTATTACTGCACCCCACGGGAGTCAAAATGTANAAATATTTACTATCACTAATGGTACTTTTACCTATATCAACTTTTGTTTTTTCTCAGGACGAAAGTGAAGACGAAGANGTTGAAGAAGTCGTTGTAAAAGGTATNAAAGCAAGTCTTATTGACGCAATCGAAATAAAGCGAAGTAATACAGGCGTAACCGAAATTATTACTGCTGAAGACGTTGGTAAGTTTCCGGATGGAAACATTGCTGAGGCTTTAGCAAGAGTTTCAGGTATTGCTATTGATCGAAGCAATATAGAGGGTAAGGAAGTTACCGTAAGAGGGATGGGCGCTCAATATAATATGGTTACTCTCAATGGACGACAAATGCCGGTCGCTCCTGGAAATTATGACGGNGGNAGAGCATACGATTTTGGAGCTATATCCTCACACGGCATAGCAAGAGTTGAGGTNTACAAAACACAAAATCCTGCATTGCCATCTGGTGGTCTTGGTGCAACTATNAATATGGTAATTGCTAAGCCATTAGAGGCTGATAATGGTGGAGCAATGTCTGCACTGTTTATGTCTGATTCCACAAATGTCAACGGTGATGATGTTACACCTGAGNTGGAATTTATAAATACATACAAAACAAANTTCAATGGAATGGACTGGGGTTTATCTGTATCAGGCTCTTATCATGATAGAAGTAACAGAGAAGAGGGTACAAATGAGATGAAGTGGCTAAATAGCAACTTAAATACTCCAACATTTGGACCAAATGTAACTGATGCTAGTAATGGGGGAGTTAACTACAGACCTCAATCATTTTTTGTTAGGTACAANGACAATAATAGAAAGAGAAAAAATTTAGCNGCAACATTTCAAGTATCAAATGAAAAAATAACAGCAACTTTTGATGCCATCTACTCTGGTATTGAGTTTGATTCAACAGGTAACATGGCTGGATCTGGACTTGATATAGCTTACAGTGTTCCTTATGGAGCAGGGATAGGCCTAGATAATGTAAATATTGACAAAAACGGAGTTGTNACTCAGTTTGATGTTGTNGGTTCAGGTACTAACTTTACTCAGTTTTTAACTTGGGGAGAGGAAAAAACAGCNAACAAATCACTNGGTTTTAATCTTGAATANATCGTTTCAGATAATATGACGATAGATTTTGATTTTCATAATTCATCTGCATCAGTTAAGGGTGGCGATAATGANATGGGTTTTGCTAATGGATCTTGGTCAGGNTATGGTGATGGGCAATCATTTGATAATGGAAANCCATACAACCAATGGGCAGAAGTTACAAATCTAAGGTTCATAGCTAACAATACCATTCCGGATTGGATTCCTACTACTAGTGTAGGATTTCAAGGCTTTGCAAGAACTCCAAGGGATCTTATTGGTGCTGACATGTCTTCAACTACAGCNCATTTAAGAAATAATAAAAAAGACAGTCAACTTTCTCAGTATCAGTTAAAAGGTAATTGGGAAAATCTAGATAATGTATTTTCTGATANGCTAGTCTCAATTGAATTTGGCNTTTCATCAATGAAACAGAAGTTNGATAGGACATTGAGATCAAATACTTTNTTTGCACCAATTCAAGATGGAGCTGCACCAGGTGCATTAATTTGGGGACCAAATTTTTGGGAAGATGACGCATTTACATTAACAAGTCTTGCTGGATTATTAGGAGATTCATCTGACGGACTAAGTGTTCCATATTACATGCATATCAACTTTGATGATGCGGTTGCAGGTTATTCTTCCGGGTATTGGATTAATTCTCCAACTTGGAATTGCTCTGAAGGTTTCCCAAATTGTTATGGAAGTCCTCAAGACATAGCTAGTGTCAAAGAACAAACTGATTCAGCTTTCATCCAAGCTAACTTCGAGGGAGAGTATAATACTATGCCATGGAAGCTAGTAACTTCTCTGAGATATGAGGAACTAACTTTAAATGCTCCTCAAGATTATAAAGTTCCAACAGGAACTTTTATTGGAACNTATGGATGGGGAGATGGGCCTTATTTTATATTTGGACCAACATCAATAACCGNAGAGATGCCTTTAAGATCTGTAACAGGTTCATTTGAATCAACATCTGANATGGTTCTTCCAAGTATTGCATTCAGTATTGCTCCTACAGAGGATACAGTTGTAAGATTTAGTGCAGGTAAAACTATTGCAAGAGCTGGTCTTGAAAAGTTTTCACCNAATGTTGTATTCCCACAATTTTTGAATATGCAAAATCCTGTTCACACAAATACTTCAGGTAATCCTGCTTTNGAGCCGTTGGTTAGTGATAATATTGATATAGCTTTTGAATACTANTATGCAGAAGGAAGTTATGCTGCAGTAAANNTATTCCAAAAGAAGCTGAAAGATTTTCCTGGTAATGCNACTTCAAGAGTCACATATGATGGCTTGTATGATGTAAGGTATGGTGTAAACGGACAAGGNCCAGCAGATACGTCAACCGTTGTTTTTAATTATCCAAATAATGTAACTATTGATCAGACCGCATTTGGTGGCATGGATTGGTGGCAAACTCTAATGAAGATNTATGTTGCAACTGTTCCTGGAACTAGCTGTACNTTAGATCAAAGAACTTGGAGNGATTATTTTTATTACAATAGTACGGAGTGTGTTGTCAGCAACCCCGACATAAATCCACTAATGCAATTTGATGTTAATAGACCAGAAAACATTTATTCAGGAACTTTAGANGGTGTCGAAGTNGCTCTTCAACATTTCTTTGTTAATACAAATTTTGGAGTAATTTTTAACTACACATTTATTGATGGNGATACNGAAGCTGATAGANATGCAGTTAGAAACGAATCATTTGAGTTAGCTGGCTTNGGAGACTCTGGAAANTTATCTGTTTTTTATGAAGATGATAAATTCTCAGCAAGATTATCAAATAATTACAGAGCTGAAACATACGTTGGTTTTGATGAATACAATCCNCTATGGGTTGAGGCAAGATCACAGGTAGATTTTAACGCAACATATACTGTAAGCGATAATACAAGTGTNTTTGTTGAAGCNNTAAATATTACTGATTCTGAAGTAAGACTATATGCTAGATATGACAATATGTTATTTTTAGCNCAAAATCACGGTCCAGTCTATAAAGCTGGTTTTAGAATTAGGTTTTAGTAAATAATTCTTATTTTTTAAGAGGAGGGTACATCCCTCCTCATTTTGTTATAATTTTTGTATGAAATATTCNAAGTTTATCTTAATNTCTATTTTGGTTTCATCATGCGGCGGCGGTGGCGGTGGCGGCGGCGGTGGGACAGATAATACAGGCGGCGGCGCNGGCGGCGGNGGTGGNGGAGGAGGATCAAANCCTCCATCTTTCTCAATAACTATCGGAACAAATAGCTTTACAGTAGACGAGGATAATCAACTTTCCGGTTCTCTTGAGGCAACAGCAAGCACACAAGCAACTTTAATATTTAAAGTTACATCTACCTCTTCAGATGGAGCATTGGCTTTATTGAGTTCTGGTGAATTTACATATACTCCTGCAGTAGATTTTGAAGGCCAAGATTCATTTGGATTTGAGGTAAGTGCCCAGGGTGATGCTTTGGTTGAAACAGGGACTGCAAATATTACCATTAATCCAATAAATGATGCTCCAGTTATAATTATTCAAAATAAAGATGAATTAACCGAAGATAATCTGCAGTTTGAAGAAAATCCATCAGTAACAATAAATTTTGGGGATGTTGATAATACATCTGACGAACTTACTTTTAGCGCTAAGGTTAATAATGTCAATGTTTCATCAACTTTTACATCAACCAGCGATACTTCAGGAACTCTTAATTTAGATTTATCTTCTTTTACAGATGCTGGTCTTTATACTGCTGAACTAACAGTAAGTGATGGTGAGTTATCTGGCTCAGATATTTATACAACCTGGATAATCTCTAATAAATCAATTGTTACGATTGAGCAAGATGTTGATCCTGAAGATGGTTTTTCAGGTGGTGAAAAGGTTTCAAAAGATTATTATGTATATTATCTCGTCGGGAGTCCCTCCTCTAAGGGCAGAACAAAATATCTATTTATTGGAGATTCTCTCGATGGTAACAGTGATATAGGTCTTTACAGGAGAGCATTGATTGCTTCAATTAATAAGTTAAATGATTCTGATGCGGCTGAGTTTTTCACGGATGATTATTTTACTGTCGTTTCAGCAGAACCAGTTAATCCTGATGGCACCTCACCTGTTGGAGTTAGAACAGGTTGTTACGATTATGATGAATCAATTTATTGTATTGCTGATATGGATACAGCTATATTTGATGATTTGCTACCTGGAAATGTCCTTGTTTCGACTTTAACAAGAGTACAGGGAAGAGGTGTTAATCTTGGAAACAGAAACATACAAAGAGTTACTAACACTAATCCAGAACTTACCAGACATACTTTAATGCATGAGCTTGGTCATGCTCATGGATACATGGGTGATGAATATAGGACCGATGAGAGAGATTTAACTGATTATGGCGGCAATGTAAACACTACGACTAATTCAAATCTAACAACATTAAAATGGAGACATCAGATTGCTGATACCCAGAATGTTCTTGGAAGAGATGTTCAGGTTTGTTACAACAATGCTAATGGATCTATACAAGATAGAGATAATCAAGGTATTACAGTCAGCGATTGTGATTGTTTAGTAAATGAGTGGGATACACAAGGTAATTTCATCAGGAAAAACCCTGAATGTAATGGAGTTGGTTTATTTGAAGGAAATTATTACGGAGAAACTGATAATTTTCGCCCAAATTTTTGTAATGTAATGGACAGCTGTAACAGCGCAGGATATGGGGCAGTAAATGTCGAAGGTTTTGCTGTAGCTTCAATTCAAAATCAAGGTTTTTATGAAGACTCTTCAAGAGGATTTATTCGGGATGAAGAAACTAACAATATTACTGGTTGGAATATTGAATTAGATGTTGAATATAATACATCGAAGATAACATTAAAATGGTTTGTTAATGGTGTAGAAGATACATCAAAGGAAAACCAAACCAGCGTTCAGTTTACAAGACCAGCTGATAATAGCGTTCAAATATATACTGCAAAAGCTATAGATTTAACTCGAACTATAACTGCTCCAGATGATGTTTCAAATAATACCGATTTTTATGACGGATTATTCCAGTCATATTTTATTTGGTGCAGAGAATACAGCAATAGTGAGTGTTCTGGAGGTTTTACTTATGACCCAAATCCAAGCACTTATGATCAGTTAAGTTACGGATATATGGACGGTCCGTTAGGACCTACTTGGGCAATAAATTGGGGGCAATGGTGAAAAATTATTTGAAAATAACAACTTTTATTTTTTGTATTTGCTTATCTAGTGTTTTACTTTCTAAACCAATAGAAATCGACAATATCAATTTTCAAGATAGTAAAACTATTAGTTCTATTGAGCAGAGGGCGAAAATCTATACTATCTTTGGAAACCAAAGAGGTATTTCTCTAGATAGCATAACTGTTTCAAAACCAGGAACTGAATCCTTAAAAAATTATAAAACTTTGTCACCAAGAGATAAATACGCGGTCACATTTCTAGATGAAAATAGAAAAGAAATCATTCGTGTTGGCATCGGTAACCCATTTTATATTCATGCTCAACATATCGGCTATGAAGATAGTGATTTTTTTGGTGGTTATATAGATGCAAAGGTTCAAATTGCTTTGCCCACAAGTACTGATGCTAAGTTTATCGTTCTTTCCTTACAAGAAAATAAAGTACTTACAAAGATTAATGAAATTATATTAAGTGACTAACGCTTGATATTTTATTGCCAAATTTCATTCAGTTTTTTAATCCTTGAAAGCGTTATATATAAAAGTTATATTAACCAGCCAATGCGGTACTAGCTCAGTTGGTAGAGCGTCTGCTTGCCAAGCAGAAGGCCGCCGGTTCGAGACCGGCGTACCGCACCATTTTTTTCTATTTAATTCTAATTTTTAAAAAATATTTATTTTTTAAGGTACTATATAAATAAATTAGGAGAGAATTTATGAAAAATTTTTTATATAGCTTTTTAGCAATATTTTTAATCTCAGGACAATCATTAAGTGCTGCAGGTTATATCGCTCAGTACTCTATGAAAGTATCAAATCCAGCGGCTTATGTAGAGGCAATGGATGAGTTGATGAGTTCAGAATGGGGAAAATCTTTTCCCGCAGTTGTAGCGCTCCATCAGTACTACTTTAATGGATATGATGACGCTACACATGTTGTGGTCTTAAATTACGATGATACAGCCAGCCTTGGAAAAGGTACTGAATCTTTCAATGATCCAGTTTTTCAGTCTTTTTTAGCAAAGACTGCAGATATTGCTGAGGATATTGAACAATCATTAAATATGAAATTAATCAATGGTGGAAATTATGATCGTGCAAACAATCAAGTCTATACAATTTTTAGAATGCAGGTTAAAGATCCAGGTGCATACGCGAAGGCTTATACAGAAGTAACTAAAGCTCAAGAAGAGGCAGGAAATGTTGCTGGTAGCTATGGTCTAAGATCATTGGTAGGCGGAAGTACAAATTATTACACACACTATGCTTATACAAGCGCAGGTAATTTTACTGATGCAATGGTAGGAGCAGAAATGTTGTATTCCAGTGAATCGTTTGCAGAATTTTCTAAAAAAGTTGGAGACAATAGAAAACTCATGAATATTTCTATTATAGGAACTATTAAAACTTACAATGAGAAATGAGCTTAATAAATAGAAAAAGGGAGCTAATTGCTCCCTTTTTTTTGTAATTTATATGTTTAAATAACCATATGATTAATTTATTGAAATATATATCGATTATTTTTTTAGTATCATCTTGCGGTGGAGGTAGCTCCTCATCTGGAATTTCTGATAATAGTTCTCCTGATCCGATAGCAAATTCATATCAAGAACAATGTACAAGTACCTCTTGGAATTCAGCATTATTAAGATGTGATCTTACTCATAATAATCTTGAAAGATATTACTTTCTTTATAAACCTGCCAGTTTAAATACAACAAATAATGTACCAGTTCTATTTGCTCTTCATGGTTATGGATCATCTGCAAGAAATCACTTTTCATATACAAATTATGAGGATATTGCTGATGAAAATAATTTTATCGTAGTTTATCCACAAGGATCACCAATGAAAACTTATTTGGCAAGTTCATCGTCCCATTGGAATGTTGGAGGCTGGACAATTGGAAGTACAGTTGACGATGTTTCATTTATCAACAATATCATTGATCTAATTATCTTAAAATTGCCCATTGATCAAAATCGTATTTACTCTTCAGGTATGTCAAATGGAGGTTACATGAGTTATCTTTTATCATGTCAAGAAGATAGCAGAATTGCAGCGATAGCTTCAGTTACCGGATCAATGACGCCTGAGACCTTCGCATCCTGTAATCCTAACCATCCCACGGCTGTTATGCAGATACATGGATCATTTGATAATACGGTGCCATACAATGGTTTATCTTGGTCAAAAAGCATTCCAGACATCATTTCATATTGGTCAGAATTTAATTCATGTTCAGCAGAACCAAATATTGTTATATCTGACTATTTTAATAGTGGTTACTCTATAACAACTGAATCCTACAAAGACTGTCTTAATGATATAGATGTAAGACTTATATTGCACAGTACAATGGGGCACACATGGCCAACGCTGAATTCACATAATATTAATGCTTCTGAGGAGATTTGGAATTTTGTCTCTCTCTTTGATATTGATGGGCTAATAAAATAATCATGAAGAAATTCAGTGATCATATTGCAATCATAGGAGCTGGAATTGCAGGACTTGCCGCAGCAAATTTTTTGCAAATAAAAAATATTCCTTGTGTAGTATTTGAAAGAAGCAAATATTTAGGTGAGCATGGTGCTGGAATTTCTATTTCACCAAATGGAATAAATGTATTAAATGAGCTTGGGTTAATTGAAGAACTAAGACTAATTTCTTGAAATCCTAAAAAAGCAATATTTTTTTCATCTTCAAAAAAGATAACTGCAATTAATGTTTCAACTATAACTACCTCAAGAAAAAGTCTTCATGCTATTTTACAAAATCGATATATTTCAAATGGAGGAGAAATTATTTATGACCATGAGTTGAAAAATATTAATTTCGATAATCTAAATTTGACATTTTCAAACAAAATTAATTATCAATGTGCCCATATTTTAGGATGTGACGGTATAAAATCTGATTGCCGTAAACAAATCTTCAAGGATGATAAAGCACCAATTTATAGCGGCTATTCAGTGTGGAGATCTATCATTCCCAATAATCAAAATGATATAGAATTTTATTTAGGGCCAAATTATCATGTAGTCACTTATCCTATTAATAATAAGGAAGTTAGTTTTGTTGCTGCAATTAAAGAACCCAAAAAAAATATTGAATCATGGANGGAGAAAGGAANTTATAAGGATCTNGANAAATTTCTNCCTAATTTTATTCTNAANAAATATTCACAGCTTCAAGATAATNNTNCGATTTTTAAATGGGGTATNTATTTAAGACCAGATATNGGAANTTACTTTAAAAATCATCTTACTCTGCTNGGTGATGCTGCACATCCTATTGTGCCATTTATGGGACAGGGTGGATGTTTNGCTTTAGANGATGCATATACTTTTGCAAATCTTTTAAATNAAAATGATAAAAAATTTCAAAATGNTCAACTAAANTTCCAAGAAATGAGACTCNCAAGAGTNCNNNNTATTCATAAAAAATCTATGAGACAAGCAATGCTAAATCATCTTAGTAATCCAATATTAGTTTTTATCAGAAATTTATTAATGAAATATACTCCAATTATTCGCTTGCGGACTCANAACATTTGGAATTTTGACGTAAAAAAATAGCGACATATTTTTTTAAATTTTATGGTTAATTCGTCTAAATTGTTATAATTTTTAAATATGAATTTTTTCAAAAATATTTTTAAAACTAAATCCTATAAACCNAGAGAGATTTCTCTTGAGATATCAAAAAGCNTTAANGATTTTGTAAAAAACGAAATCTTACCTGGTTTAAATATTTCAGAACATTANTTTTGGAGTTCATTTGAGGAAATACATGAAAAATTTTCGCTTAGAAACAAAGATCTTTTAAATAAAAGAAAAATNATNCAAGATAAGATCGACGACTGGCATATTGAAAATAAAGATTTTATTTTTGATCCAAAAAAATACAAAGAATTTTTAATTGATATTGGNTATATTCATCCAAGAGCAGGCAATTTTTCAATTAAAACTTGGAATGTAGATCCTGAGATTAGAAAAATTGCTGGTCCNCAATTAGTAGTTCCTGTCATGAANGCAAGATTTGCCTTAAANGCAACAAATGCAAGATGGGGAAGTCTTTATGATGCCCTTTATGGAACTGATATGATCAGCGAGGATAATGGAGCACAAAAGGAAGGTGGCTATAATCCATTAAGGGGTGAAAAGGTTATCCAATTTGCAAAAAANTTTCTTGATAAAGTTATACCNNTAGAAAAGGGTAAATATAATCAGGTTGTTAATTTTGCNTTTGTTGATAGTGAGCTTTTNGTAACCTTAGATGATNATACAACTACATATCTCCANAATAAAGAACACTATATTGGGTATAAAGATAAAGGTGAGGGCTCATATGGACTCTTGTTCAAAAATAATAATTTACATTTTGAAATTCAAATAGACAGATCTCATGCAATAGGACAAGATGATCCAGCTGGTATCAAAGATGTNTTTATGGAATCTGCCATTACTACAATACAAGATTGCGAAGATTCAGTTGCTGCAGTTGATGCAGATGACAAGGTAATAGTTTACAGAAATTGGTTGGGTTTGATGAAAGGAAACCTGAAACGATCATTTGATAAAAATGGTAAATTCATTACTAGAGAGTTAAATCCAGATCGTAAGTATGTTCTTAAAAATGGTAAGTTAATTCTTCTTCCNGGAAGAAGCTTACTTCTTGTAAGAAACGTTGGTCTTTTGATGACTAACCCAGCTATAAAAAATCAAAAAGGTGATGAAATATTTGAAGGAATTATGGATGCATTCTTTACAGTCTGTATTGCTATTCATGATCTAATTGGAAATGGAAAATTTAAAAATTCAAAAACAAAGAGCATTTATATAGTTAAACCTAAGATGCATGGGCCTGAAGAAGTTCAATTTACATGTGATTTATTTTCTGCGATTGAAGAAAAGTTAGACCTACCAGAGAATACAATCAAACTTGGAATAATGGATGAAGAAAGAAGAACAACAGTAAATTTAAAAGAGTGCATTAAAGTAGCAAAGCATAGGGTTATTTTCATAAATACAGGATTTCTTGANAGAACAGGTGATGANATCCATACNAGCATGGAAGGAGGACCTATGGTTACAAAAGCTGATATGAAAAATCAAGAATGGATTCAAGCATATGAGAATTGGAATGTAGATATTGGACTAGAAACTGGATTTATGGGTAGCGCTCAAATTGGAAAAGGTATGTGGCCAATGCCTGATGAAATGCTAGAAATGTATAAATCTAAAACTGTACATCCTAAAGCAGGTGCTAATTGTGCCTGGGTNCCATCACCTACCGCAGCTACAATTCATGCCATGCACTATCATCAAATCTCTGTTCAAAATGAGCAAACAAAAATCCAAAATAGAGATAAAGCAAAATTAGATGATCTTTTAAAAATTCCATTTATCGATAAAAAAAACATGCCATCACAAAAGGAAATTATTGCTGAGCTAAAAAATAATGCACAGGGTATTTTAGGATATGTTGTTAGATGGGTTGATCAGGGTGTGGGTTGTTCAAAAGTTCCTGACATTAATAATATCGGATTAATGGAAGATAGAGCAACTTGCAGAATCTCAAGTCAGTATATATCTAATTGGCTTCATCATGGACTTTGTNCGGAAGCTGATGTTATAGAAGTTATGAAAGAAATGGCAGCAGTTGTAGATCAACAAAATAAGAATNATGTTAACTACAAAAAGATGTCACCATCCTTTGATGGTATTGCATTCAAGGCTGCGTGCGATTTAGCAATAAAAGGAAAATTTCAGCCAAGCGGATATACAGAACCAATTCTTCATGANATGCGCCTCAGAAGAAAGTAATATGAAAAAAGGGTATTGGGTAGTAAGGGCAGTTATAAATAATAAAAACGCATATTCAAAATATGTTCAATTAGCAACGAATATAGTCCAAAAATTTAATGGAAGATTTATAGTAAGAGGTGGAAATCAAAAAGAAGTTGAAGGAAGTGGNTATGATCGAACTGTAGTTGTTGAATTTAATTCATATAATGATGCTTTAGCTTGTTATGAATCTNCTGAGTATCAAAGCGCACTAATTCATGTCAAGAATTCATCTAAAAGACTTTTTTGTGTAGTTGAAGAAAGCTAAATTTTATGACTTTGCGTAATGTATATTTTCCAAGTATTTCATAATTGAAGTCCTAATTTATACATATACATTGAACATATTCCATTAAAAAAAAATATTTTTAAAAATTATTTAAAATAAGTGTGTTTTTTTTCAATTAAGTGTTGACAAGTTTACANATAGTAGTAATATTAAATGTACCNACAACNTCCGACTAGTGACCAACTGCAGACGGGAGACCTAGAGAGAAGTTGAAGGAAGAGACCGAAGGGTGAAAGCATTTACAAGAGTCGGCGATAAAAAAGAGCTTGTAAGTCCACCAAGGATTCAAGAGAAAGAATCCAAGGAGCTAAAGAAAATCTCACTTTAGACCCCTAAGGACCTCGGTTAAAGAACAGAGCTAAGCTCTGTTTTTTTTTGTCCTTTTTTTAGTCAATACAATTTATTTTCTCAAGTTTTTTTAAGGCTTTAGATTAATTATCTTGATACAATTACGTTAAATTTAAAATCATTTACAAGTTTATGTTTAATACTTTAGATTGGGTAATTGTATCTTTTTATTGCGTTGGAATAAT
>PBKI01000009.1 GCA_002721385.1 Gammaproteobacteria bacterium | reverse complement strand
GCCGACATCATTCCAATTATAAAAATATTTTCATTACCTACGTACAAATCAGGAGATACAATTCCCTTACGAATGGTGGAAGTAACCTCCCCACCTGCTAAGTAAGCTCCTAAAAATTCAAATATTGCAGCAATAAATATAGCTTGTTTAAAAGTGATTGCTTTACTTCCAACAGAAGTTCCCATAGCATTTGCTACATCATTGGCGCCAATACCAAAAGCCATAAAAAAACCAGCAAAAGCCGCAATAAGAAGAATAATTGTTGGATCTAAAAATAAGTTTTCCATAATTTAATTTATAGTTATTATTTAACGATATAATTAGATAATTCCTGTGTTACAGATATGTGGCAATTTGAAAAACTTTTTGTGATTTAATTTTGTCTGCATGAACTAAAATTTATGAATTTATTAATTAGGTAATTATGAGTCTTGTCCTTCTTGATCAAAGTGAATATAAAAGATTAGATGCAAAAGCATATGATCGTGAAAAAAGAAAGCTTCGAATTGAGCTACTAAAGCTTCAAGAAGATGTTATAAAAAATAATAGAAAAATATGTATTGTCTTTGAAGGAAGGGATACAGCAGGGAAAAGTACTGCTATAAAATTTTTTTCTGAATATTTAAGACCGCAACACTTCAACTATGTTCAACTTGGTATTCCTACCAAATGGGAATCATCACATTGGTTCCAAAGATGGAGTAAAACTTTACCAAAAGAAGGGGAAATTTCTTTTCTTGATAGGTCCTGGTATACACGAGCCATCACCGAACCAATTATGGGCTATTGTAATGAGAACCAATATAGATACTTTATGAAGAAAGTTAATAAGTGGGAGGAAGATGTAATAAAAAATGGGGTTGAGCTAACAAAGTTTTATTTTTCTTTATCTCAGGATCAACAACAGATAAGAATGAAAGCTAGAAAAAATTCTGAACTTAAGTATTGGAAGTTATCAAAAAATGATGAAAAGATTATAACTAAGTGGAATGCATTTACTCTCTATAAAGAGCAAATGTTCAATAAAACTGCAACTGAAATATCGCCATGGGTTTCAATTAATTCTAATAATAAGATGATTGCTAGACTTACATCGCTTAGATATCTTTTGAATAAAACATACTATGAAAATAAAAAAATAATTAAGCCAGCTAAATGGTCAAAGTCTCTTAACAATTATTCTACTAATTTAGAGGGCATTAGGTTTGCAAATCTCTCTTATGATCAATTTATGGTTATAAGTAAATATAGTGATGACTCATGAAGATTGCCTCAATAGACATAGGTACGAATGCAATAAAATCAAAAATATTTAAAACAAGTCCCACTTCAATATCCTTTCACGAAGGAATTAGATCCCCTATCCGTCTGGGATCAGAAGTATTTGAAAATGGAAAGCTATCGGAAAGAAAATTAAAAGAGCTTGTTAAAACACTGAAAAAATATCAAAAAAAATTTAAAAAAGAAAATGTAGAACTTTATGAAATTGTTGCTACGAGTGCATTCAGAGAAACTGAAAACTCAGAAAACGCAAGAAGATATGTTGAAAATAAAATAGAGCATCCCATAAGAATTATTTCAGGCTTAGAGGAAGCCAAACTCATAAGCTTTCATCCAAAAGCACAAAGTAAAATCAAAAAAATGTACGTTGATGTTGGTGGTGGCAGTACTGAAATATATATGTATAAAAACAAAGAACACTGTATTCAATCATTTCAACTTGGAGCAGTCAGGAATATGCTAAAGAAAGACAAGAAAAAAGAATGGAATCGTTTTACAAGATGGTTAGAAAAACATGACAATATTAATACTATTGTTGGTCTAGGTGGGAATATAAGATCTTTTCTAAACATACATAGAGTAAAAAATATGAATTCAAGTAATTTTATAAATAGCATGCATAAGCTTAACTCGTTAGAAATTAATCAAAAGATTGAAATGTATGGTTTGGCTCATGACAGAGCAGATGTAATTGATCACTCTTTAAAAATTTATAAAAGAATTATTGAAATATGTAATATCAAAAAAATAAAATCTACTAAATGGGGAGTTTCAGATTCAATAGCTGTAAAAAATTTCCATGAGTTATATTCAAAAAAGGTATCTATTTATAAAGATTAATTAAATATAATCGAAACGCTTGCAACAGAATTAGTTTTTACATATTTTATGTTTAGTATTTTAAGACCAAATTCAGAAAACAAACTATTACTTAGATCAATAACACTCTCCAAATCATCTGTTTCAAAACTTACACTCATGATGTCTTGATCTTTATATACTGAGACATTAGATACCCTTTTATTAAAGGAGTTATTAATAATATAGTTTTTAATTTCATCAATGTTGATATCATTTTCATTGTAACCGCTTAAAAATAGAGCTTTTGAAATAACATAGTTGTAGTCGTCCTTTGACTTTATCAAAATTTTCTTTGATTGCTGGAAATCATTATTTAGATTATTTAAACCAACAAAAATTAATGCAGAAAAAAGAACTATTACAGAAGCTAAAATGAGTTTTTTTTCTCTTACATTCAAATTATTTAGTAAATTTAAAATCATATGCTAATTTTTATTTCCCCAGTCACCATATCATTAGATCTTGCAATGTTCTTATTGACTATTGTTACCTGAGACTTATCTAAAAAAGTTTCAAATATCTTAAATTGAATCTCCGGCATATTTCTTATTGATATATCAAGAATTTTGGTTGAATTATCAAGTTCAAAACTTTCAAGATATTTATCACCAAGCTTTATGAGAAAATTAATTTTTTTAATATCGTTTTTATTTGAATCAAAATCTTTATCTATTTCGGGTATCTGATTAATAATTTGATCTATTTGCAACCTCGGAGAAACAACTCTTTTAGTATTTTTATCAATAGATTTAAAGATCTCGAAAGTTGCTTCTTGATAGTCATTTGCCTGATTATAATTTTCCTTTATTAGTAAAAAAGGAAGGAAGCATAAAGCAGCGATAGAAATTATTGATAGAGCCATCTCTATTTTAGTCAAATTAATTTTGTTTATTATATTTTGAAAGTTTATTTTGAATTTAAAAAGATTTGGTAAATCTTTAAAATCTTGACTAATAAATTTAATAAAATCAATCGACTCATTGGCAGAATTTTCTTTAAAAAAAGAATTTAAAGTCTCATTTGATCCAAAAATTATGGGCTCATAATTAGGTTTTTGATTTTTTATAATATCAACGTAGTCTTCAAAATTAGCAGTATGAATTGAATTACCCGAGCCATCTTCAAATGAAAATAATAACTTTTTATTAAATTCTGAGACTGTATCTAATTTTTGTTTAATTAAAAAATAATCTGGTATAACTACAATGTTACATTTGAGTCTACTTAGCAATGAACAGATCCTGTCAATGATATCTTTTTTTACAATAAAACCGATATCATCAAAAATGTAAAATTCATTTTCGGAAACATCATTAGCCAGAGAAGTATCAACTTCTGAAATAAAGTTTGCTAAATTATTTTCATAAGAAACGTTTTTAATTGATCCGAATTGTTTTGTTTTTACAAAAGAAGATGGAATTAGATAAATTAGTCTATCTTTGCTTGAAATATTATTGAGGTCATCAATTGATGTTATTTTTTGCTCTGTGTTAAATCCACTTTCATGTGAAAGCACTGTATGCTCAGTAAATTTCACATCATTAGGATATATCAAGTGAGTATTCATTATATTCCAGTATAAATTCTTGAAACAATATAGCCTTTCTTATTGTTTCCGTAAATAATTATACTTTTTGATGATGAAAAAAAATTTTCAAATTGAATAGTTGTTTCAATATCAAATACATTTGAAGTGAATGAAATTTCTGCATTTGCTTGGCTTAAATCAATATCTTGAAATGTTTGTTTCATAGAGCTTAGACTTTTAAATCCACCAACTGGTATATTTTGTAATATGTATTCAGTATCTTTTAGATCCATATTAGGGAAAACGGAATTTAAAAATAACAAATCATCATAATCAATGGTATTAATATTAATTTTTAAACTACTTTCAAACGAATAAGCACAAAAATGATTACCAAAAATTTTCCAATCNACCTGTCTTATTGCAGGAATGCTTTTTAACTCTTCGATATCAATAAAAAGCCTCCCGCCGCTATATTCTTTTGGAGAATGCAGAGGGCCAGTATAATAATAATCTTCNAGCCCATATTCTCTTGGATTTGAATCTGAGTCAATCCAATCGATNATTTGATCAATTATTTCTTCAATTACATAAGTATCAATATCGACTGAATTCATATATTTTCTAAAGGCATCTGTACTTTTTTTATTTTCTTCAAAGTTGTTTTTATTTTTTTTAACAAGAGAATTTATATTAAAGCAATTTGAAGCATCTTNAATTGTTCCTATAATTTCAGCTCCATTGANATTAAAGTTTAGTTTTTCTTTNAAAAGCAAGTTTTCTTTAGATAATTGATTTGAATTAAATCTCAAAGATTTNTCTATTTTCATAAGAGCCAATTCCTCTATATTTCCNAATGTGTTCAATGACAAGGATTGAAATTCAATATATTGAGCTCTCTTNAATGACAGTAGATATTTATTTCCAAAAGTNACCGCAATGGCTGATAAAAGAAGAACTATCAACAAAATTGAAATTAGTACAATCCCTTTATTACTAAAATTCATAGGTAATATTTGGTTCTATAATCCAAATATAGGATTTCTTNTCTTGTTTAAATTCGAGCTTTATCAATAGTGGAATTTTATTTTGNGTTTTCTTGTCTAGGGGCCAATCTGAATACCATTTTTTTTCATATAAAAAAGAAAGCTCAAAATCAGAAACATTTTTAATGATTTGTGTTGATACAAATTCATCTCTGTTATATGGATTTGAAGAATAAAATTGTTTCCGAATAAACTGATCTCTNAGTAATGTATATTCAATTCTTTTAATTGGGGATGCTTGATTTGAAACTGAATTAATTTTTGTATTAAAAGTTATATTTTTATTTAAATTGCTGCCTTTAAAAGAACCATCAATTTGATTTCCAAAGTAATCTCGTAANGGAACATTAACAATTTGTCTAATGTCTCTTCTAANAATAATAGATGAAAAATACAAATTGCTCACTTCTGATATTTTTTTTGTTGAAGANCTNTCTAGATCCANAGATGATTGCAAAATATTTGAGGAAATAATAGCAATCATTGAAAGAATTAGTAATGAAACTAGGACCTCTAATAAAGTAAAGCCCCTATTCACTTTTTAGAAATCCTTTTGTCGTATAAGTAAAATTTTTTTTATTTTCNAGTCTAATTGATATTTGAAAATCATAAAATTCATCACTAGTTGCTTTATTGATTTTTTCTTCCCAAATCCAGCTTTGACCTCCCATTGTCATTTTTCCAGATCTATTCATTGGTTTTGTTGGTTTCTCAATTGTATTCATAAGAGCAATTCTATTATTNGCAACCTCTTTAGCTAGATATTTTTGTGATAATTCAAAAGATGATATTGATGTGGATATAATCAAATTGTATATAACAATTACTGATATGCTAAGAATAAAAAGTGATATAACTACCTCAATTAAACTGAAGCCATTTTCTTTAATATTTAATTGTTTCACTGATTATCTCTGCNTTATTATTAAGAATAATTTTTTCAAGAAATTCGTTNTGCTGAATTTCTAAAATACCACCTGAGTTTTCGCCTGATGGATAAAATAATAGTATTGGGATATTTTTATCATTTGCTCCAATTTCAATTTTTGAACCATCTGTTAGTCTGAAAAATTTTTTATAGGAATTTGNCCATTTTTTTTTGTATATATGATCATTGNNATTTTTTTTATTAATAAATGANGCAAAATGACTCTCATTAGAAACGTACCAGCCTATAACTCGGCCAGTCACAATACTCTCCTCAGTTAAATAAACAAATGTTTCTTCAATTGATTCAGCTTGTTTATTAATTGAGTTTAACGTGCTGAAATTTAAAGAAATTAATGATGTTCCAATACCAATGATTATTAAAACAACTAATATTTCAATTAGTGTAAAGCCTTTTCTANAAAAATTAGTTTTGCATCCAGTTTCCAATGTCTGCATCCTCACCTGAGCCACCTTCGATACCATCTGCGCCAAAAGTATATAAATCATATTTTGAGGATCTTGTTGGTGGATACTCATAAATGTANTCTTTTCCCCAGGGATCTTTTGGTATCGATGAGATATAACCACCCTCTGGAAACAAAAAAGGATTCTTTAACTCTGAATGAGGTATCACTAATGCATCTAATCCTTGTGAAGTGGACGGATATGTAAGCTCATTAAATTTATATATTTCAAGCGCTTTACCTGTATTTGCCATGTCAGCTCTTATCTTTTCTAAATTTGCNCTCTGAAAAACTGGATCAACACTCACCACAACTACTGTAGCCAAAATTCCTAAAATNACTAGAACCGCCATTAGTTCAATAAGAGTAAATCCTTTATTAATATTTTTCATAATGCTAGTGTATTCATTTGCATAATAGGTATTAGTATAGCTAGAACAACAAGCATTATAAAACTACCCATTAAAATTATTACAATTGGTTCAAGTAATGATAGAAAAACAGACCGTTTTGTTTCTATTTCTGCTTTCATGTATTGTGAAACTTTATTAAACATATTTGCTAAATTTCCCGATTTATAACCNCTTGCTATTAATTGCGTGAATATNTCNGGAAATATCTCTGCANCTTTAAGGGATGTTATAAAGTCTTTTCCTTCAATAACATCCNTTCTGGCTTTTAAAATANTCATTGATAAAAATTTATTATTNAATACTTTTGAACATTCNAATAAAGCAACATCCAAGTTTGAACCAGACGAAATGAGAAGCTCCATAGTGCTTGAAAATCTTTCAAGTTCTGAATTTAATATGAAATTCCCAAAAAAAGGTATCTTTAGTATTTTTTTATGTATTTCAGCCTTTCTATCGTCATTTTTTGTAATATTTTTATATATCGTAAAAAACAAAAATAAAGTCATGCTGATTAAAAATAATATTAGCAAAATGTTATTTGATATTCCTAATAATAACTTTGTAATCAATGGTAATTCAGNTCCAGCTTTTATAAACTGGTTAACAACATTNGGAAGNACAAAAACAAGAAGTGAAATTATTACTGTCACAGAAAAACCAATTAATATTAAAGGATACGTNAGTGCCGAAATAACTTTTTGTCTTATTGATGCACTTTCTTCAAGATAGTCAGCTAATTTTCCAAAAACTGAGTCTAGATTTCCAGAAGCGTCTCCTGCTGAAACCATAGATATGTAGGTATCAGAAAAAACTCCNGGAAATTTTTTCATTGCATTNCCCAANCTGTTACCTTGAATAATTTCATCTTTTAAATTTAAAAGTACATAAACTAAGTTTTTATTACTCATTTGTTTTGCTGTTATATCAATTGATTCAACGAGAGGAGTNTTTGCTCCTAGAAGTGTAGANAGCTGACGCGTCATTAGTACTATGTCCCTATTTTTTATTTTTAGAGTTTTGGAAGTATTCTTTGACTCTGNAACTTTGAGAGGAGTAAGTTTTAACTCTTTTAATAATTTTCTTGCTTCTCTTTCTGAGCTTGCACTTAATATACCTCTTTTCTTTAAACCAGAATCATTAAGGGCTTCGTAGCTATAAGCTGGCATCTTCTTTAATGTTATTTACTCTCATAATTTCATCACAAGAAGTAATACCTTTTTTGATAAGATCTATTGAAGCNTCGTCTATTGATTTATTTTTTTGGAATACATGTTCTGAAATCTCATTTTCAGATGAATTATTGTGAATAAGATCTTTTAACTTTTTATCAACTTGTATGCATTCAGCAATTGCAATTCTACCTTGATAGCCAGTATTATTACATTGTTTGCAACCTACTGAANTGCAGTAGTTTTTATTTTTATCAAGATTGAAAAANCCANTTGATTCAGATGAAATTTTTGATTCTGATTTACATTCATTACATAGTCGCCTGACAAGCCTTTGAGATATNATTGTTCTNACACTAGAAGCNAATAGAAAAGATTCAACCCCCATATCACGNAATCTTGTTAAAGCTGCGACAGCACTATTTGTATGAACTGTAGANAGTACAAGATGTCCGGTTAGGCTGGCCTGTATACCAATTTGAGCTGTTTCAATATCTCTCATTTCACCCACCATAACTATATCGGGATCCTGCCGAAGAATTGCTCTTAATCCTTTTGCNAANGTATAGCCAGTCTTTGTATTTACTTGAGTTTGACCAATGCCATTCAATGTATATTCTATAGGATCTTCAACTGTGAGAATGTTTTGGGATGANTCACTTAGATATCTTAATCCTGCATAAAGAGTTGTTGTCTTNCCTGAGCCAGTAGGNCCAGTAAATAAAATTATACCCTCAGGATTTTTAAGAGACGTCTTATAATTAGATAATATTTCAACAGGCAGGCCCAGGTCATCAATGTTGATTTGAGCAGACTCTTTATCAAGTATTCTCAATACGATCCTCTCACCATATGATGAAGGTAAAGTTGAAACACGAACATCAATGCTTTTATCTCCCAATGAAAGCGATACTCTTCCATCTTGAGGTAGTCTCCTTTCAGAAATATCAAGACCAGAAATAATTTTTATTCTTGAAATTAATATTGATGCAATTTTACTGTCTTGTTGAAGTACTTCTTTTAAGATTCCATCAATTCTATATCTTACTGCAATAAAATTCTCATAGGGTTCAAAGTGAATATCTGATGCCCTNCTTTTAATAGCCTGACTTATTATTCCATTAATTAACTTAATTATAGGCGTATCATTATTTCCGCTTAATAAATCTTCTGTTGCGTTAATNCTTCCTGCAAAATTTTGTAAATCAAATTCGTCTGAGAGCTCCTCAAAAATATCATTTTCATGATCAGATGATGAAAAAGAGCTTGTTANAATCTCATTAAAGTATGCTGGTTCACATATTTCTAGGTTAAAGCTNGAGTTTAGATGTCTTTGTAGTTCTTCGTAGAGATGNTTTGNTGGTTTTTTTGTTGTAACAATAATAAAACCATCGTTTGATTCAACAACAATTACTTCATTTTCTCTGACAAAGTCATANGGCAATAAATCAATTCTGACATTTTCATAAGTACTTGCCATAATTAATCTTNNGGTTTTGTAAGATCAATAATATCAAGTTTTTTATCAAATTCTTGCTCAGCTTTAAAATAATTATACTTCATGAGGGATATCTCTTCAGTAGAGTTAGAATCTATAAGTATTGTGGGTTTTAAAAAAACCATAAGGTTTTTTTTATCTGTTGTACTTGATGAAGATTGAAATAATCTTCCAAGTAACGGTATAGATCCTAAAACTGGAACTTTGGAAACTACTTCCTGTACATCTTCGCTTATCAGACCCCCTAGCACTATGATTTGATTGTTATCTACCAGAACTGTGGTTTCTATTTCTCTTTTATTTGTTATCAAATCAAGGCCGCTTTGAGCCACACCTGCAACACCTGAAACACCTTGTTTAATATTAAGTATTACAGATGATCCTTCATCAATCTGAGGAGTAATTTCTAACTCAATTCCGACCTCTTGTCTTGATGTAGTCCTAAATGGATTTGAATTATTAGTTCCTAAGCTCTCTCCAGTTGTAATAGGTATTTCCTGACCAATAAAAAGTCTTGCGGGCTCATTGTCCATTGCAGTTATAGATGGTGTTGAAAGGATATTTGATTCTGTATCCGAAGCTATTGCGTTTAAAATACCTACAAAATTATCGTCTCCACTTGTAAGATCTCCAAAACCAGCAACTAAGCCTTGAGTATTAAGAAGAGATGAAACTGCTGTAGTTGTTAGAGTAACATCAGATTCATCATCAGCAGCGCCAACTATTCCAAGTAAGTCAGGTCCAGTCCCTGAAAACCTAGTTACTCCGATTGGTATACTATCTTGATCATCTCCAGTAAATATTGCTTCAACACCTAGGGTTTTAGCTGCATTTTCTGATAGATCAACAACTATTGCTTCAACTAAGACTTGGGCTCTTCTAATATCAAGTTTTGCTACGATATTTCTTATGGCATTTAAATTTTCCTCTGCAGAGGAGATTATTAGAGAATTTGATTTTTCGTGATGAGTAATAACTGTCTTCTTTCCTTCTGTATCACTCACAAATGTTCCAGCAACTGAACTTAATATTGGTGATATATCAGAAGCTTTTGCGTATTTTAAATATATTACGTCTGTAGAGTCATTATTTTTTATATCTTTATCTAATGTTCGTAATGTTGAAATTATATTTGCAGCAATCAAATCATTAGCAGAAAGAATAACTGAATTTGAAGGTGTGAATGGAATTGCAACAAACTGATTAATTGTTGGACTGTTTTGAGCTTTGAGCTTTTCAAGTATTCTAACTGCTTCGATTGAAGAGAGATTATCTAACCTTACAATATTTATCTTTGCTGTATTGTTCTTGTCTAGATTAATTAAAATATTTTTTATTCGCTCCACATTACTTGCTCTATCTACCAAGAGAATAGAATTTATCGAAGATATGCTTGAAAGATGTGCCTGTCTTCCTGTTATGGGTTTAATCATTGGTAAAACTTCGTCAACTGATCTATTAATTAAGGGTATTACAGCTGTTTCAAAGTCGCCGTTGGAATTTGAAATAGAATTATCTCTAGTAGCCTCATTTTCTGGAACAACTCTTATGAATCCTTCTTCATTGATAGCACTAAATCCATTTACTTGAATAGTTCTTAAATATACATCCCAAACTTGAGATCTATCGAGATTAGCATTGGAATAAATAGTAATCTTACCTTTTACCCTAGGATCTAAAATAATTGTCTTTCTTGAAAATTGAGCAATATCTTGGGATACTTTTTTGATGTCAACATTTTCATAATTTAGTATGTAAGTTTCTTGAGCATTAATATTTATAAAAGAAAAAAATATTGTGGCAAAAAGGATATTTTTTTTAGAGAATGACATATTTATTTTCCAACTGAATTCTTAATTTTAAATAATTTGCCTTGATCAAGAAAAGTAATTTCTTCCTGAGTAACTTCTATAAGTTGATACATATTATCAAGTTTATCACCCTTTTTTAAAACAAACTCCTTGTTTCCTTTTTTAAGGATCACCGAAGAATCATTGCCTCCTGATCTGTAACCAATTAATTCATAATCAAAATTAGATTCAAGGAAAGAATTGGACTTTTGATCAACTGCAGTATCATAAACTGCATCAAATTTAATGTCATTTATACTAGGAAGATTTGTTGGCACAATAACCGGTCTATTAAAAAGACTAATTATATAAACAGTAACCATGATTAAAGCTGATAAAGATATTAAGCTGAGAGAAATGTTTTTTAAATTAATTAAATTCATATAAGAGTAAACAATTTTATCTTATTTTTTTCAGAAACATAAATTAATAACTTGATTAATTATCCATGCTCTTTGCTTTTGGGAGAGTGAACCAAAAAATTGATCCTTGTGAATTAGAATTTTTAATTCCTACTTCACCATTTAGACTATTAACAAGATTTTTGACTATTGCAAGACCCAATCCACTTCCAGTCTCTTCAGTAGCTCTAGCTTCAGCAGTTCTGAAAAATCTATCAAAAATAAATCCCTTTTCATCTTCTGAAATCCCTTTCCCTTGATCAGATATATTGATTTCAATGTGATCTTTTAATTTTATTGTTGAAACCTTTATTGTTGAATCATCATCAGAATATTTATAAGCATTCTCAATTAAATTTGTTAGGATTCTTTCTAAAGCATTTATATCTGCCATTACGTTTGCTTTTTTTGAATAAATAACTTCAACTTTAATATTTCTTTTTTTTCCTAAATGTTTTAATGATTCAATAGTTTTATCTATTTCTTGAAATAAATCTAAGGATTTAATATTGAGCTTAAGTTCACCATATTCAATTCTGGATAGATCTAANAAGCCTTTAACCATATCAGACAATCTCTCAGCATTATGTAATATCGCTTTTGCAAAAACTTTAGCTTGCTTTTGGTCTTGCAAGGCACCATCTACTAATGTCTCAGAATTAGCTCTNATCACACTTACAGGTGTTCTTAATTCATGAGAAACATTAGAAACAAAATCTCTTCTCATTTGATTCAGCTTTCTAAGTTGAGATATNTCATGAATTACCATAATAAATTCTTTTGTTGTTTTTGATTGATTCATGCTNCCTAAAACCCATCTTGTTGATCTATCACCTAATTCAACTTCAAATTCAATATCAGCATTTTTTTTCTTCTTAGCCCTTCTGTATAAATAATTCATAGATTTAATATTTAGATCAGAAATATTTTTCCCTGTTATATCATCTAGGTTAAGGATTTCTGTGAATTTTTCGTTTTCATATGTAATATCTCCATCAACGTTAGTAACAATAATCCCATGGCCTAGATCGTCCAAAACTGATCCAAATTGGTCTCGTTGTTTTGCAATTAAATTAATTTTAGATTTTAAATCCTCTGAAATTTCAGAAATGTTTCTTGCAACACTTCCAAATTCATCATGTCTTTCAGTAGGTAATGCTTTCATGTCTCTTTTTTTAGTTTTTCCTGCAGCGATTCTTGATGTAGCAGAAGCTAATTCAGAGATGCTTGAGTAGGTATAGTTTGCAGCTACTGTGGATGCAATAAATGCAACAATAATGGTTACAACTGCAACCAANATTATAGATAAATCAAGACTAGCAATTGCTTTNTCTAAATAAGTATATGGAACAGCAATACGTATGACATTCGGATTTTCTTTATTCTTATCTATTGTTGCAAAATACAGCAAATCTTTTTTAAGAGTATTGCTGTATCTAAAAGACCATCCTGTTCCATTAAGAAGTGCNTTTTGAATTTCTTCACGGTTTATGTGATTATCTAGTAAATAAATTTCCTTAGTTACAACATCTGAATCTCCAACAACCTCTCCATTATTTAGAATCAATGTAACTCTTGATTTTGAGGCTGAACCCAATCTATCAGCAAGAGCATCACTCTCATCAATATTATTTAATAANTCAACTTTATTAATTACCTCAACCAATAGAGATGCTTGTTTTTCTAATTCAAGTAATAATTGTTCTTTAAAAGTTGATGATAGGTCCCTTTCAGCAACTATATATGAAATTGAAATACCAACACCAAGAGATAAAAAGACTATAAGAAAAACGCGAGATCTAATACCCATTTAATTAGTCAGGCATTCTTGAGAATTTATAACCTACTCCCCTTATGGTTTGAACATATTTACCCATAGGGCCTAATTTTTCTCTTAATCTTTTAATATGAGTATCAACTGTTCTTGTTGTTACTTCTGCGGAATAGCCCCAAACATCAGATAACANCTGATCTCTTGATTGAACTCTTCCCCTTCTGTCAACTAACTGGTTTAGTAATCTAAACTCTAAAGCTGTCAAATCAATTTTATTTTTATCTACATACACTTCGTGAGAATCAATATCAATTGTTAAGTCTCCAAATTGNCGCTCTACCTCAACAATATCTTTCTTTTTTTCTCCTCTTTTTAAAACAGCTTTGACTCTTAAAATTAATTCTCGAACGCTAAAAGGTTTNGTAACATAATCATCAGCTCCAATNTCAAACCCTACTACCTTATCTACCTCATCATCTTTTGCGGTTAAAATTATTACTGGAATTGTTTCTGTTTTAGAGTCAGCTTTAAGATTTTTGCATAAATCCAAACCAGACCCATCTGGTAACATTAAATCAAGAAGTATTAAATTGAAAAGATCTGACTTTAGAAGATTTTGAGCCNCATGAATAGAACCAGCAGTTTTAACGTTAAATCCTTCCCTTGATAGGTTGTATTCTAGATTCTTTCTTATATCTGGTTCATCCTCAATAATTAAAATTTTCACAATATATTTATATGATAATCGAAATTATATTTTTACTCTTTTTTAAATTTATTGAAAGCATAAAGGTTATTTTTTTTCAAAAATCTTTCTCAGGGACGGTTTATCAAATTTTCCTGATGCTAGCTTTGGAAGTGATTTATCTGAAAAATTAATTATGGCTGGAATTTTAAAAGCCGCTAATTTATTTGATAAAAAATTTCTGAGTGAATCTTCAGANATATCTGCATCTTTTTTAAGATATATTGATGTGCATAGAACTTCTCCAAGTCTTTCATCCGGTATTCCAAATACACATGCCTCAAGCACATCTGGATGTTCATATATTGCGCCTTCCACTTCAGGACATGCTATATTTTCACCACCCCTGATTACCATATCNTTTAGTCTGTCGAGGATATAAAGAAATGGACCATCAAACTTTCCCAAATCACCTGACTTAAACCATCCCTCTTTATTCATGCATTCATTGGTTGCCAAGTCATTTCTCCAATATCCCAACATATTAGATTGAGACTTTATTGCAACCTCACCGATTGAACCTTCAGNTAATTCATTCCAATTTTCATCAATTATTTTTATTTCTGTTAAAGGTGGNACAACTCTTCCAGCCGATGATGGATGATTAATATACTCATCTCCACTGCCAAGAGTTCCAAGAGCATTTGTTTCAGTTAAGCCGTATCCAATACCTGGTCTACCTTTAAAATTTTTATCCAATAATTTAACATGTTCAGCAGGTCTTGGACCTCCACCACCTCCAAGAGTTTTAAGTGAAGATAAATCATATGAATCTTTATCAGGATGATTAAGTAATTCCCATGTTTGTGTAGGAACTCCGGTTATATCTGTAATAGACTCATCATTTATAAGCCTTAATGCTTCACCAGCATCCCATTTCTTCATCATTACCACTTTTCTTCCAACAAGTATTGATAATAAAAAAGCTACATGACTACCAGTAGCATGAAACAAAGGAACACATAGCAATATTGAAGAATCAGTTTCAATTAGCGAAGTGCTATCNTTACCCAGCCTTTTTTCTCTTTCGCTCAGTACAGATCCCATAAAAGCCCAACTAAACATNGAAGATATCAATCCTCTTTGTGATGATAAAACTCCTTTAGGTTTTCCAGTAGAGCCAGAGGTATAGTAAATGGTTGCATTATCATCTCTCGAAATATCTATGTTTGGCCANTCTTNAGATTTTCCATCAATAAAGTCTTTGAANTCTNTAAAAGTTTCATCCGGNGTATAACTAGAGACTATCTTAGTAATATCTATTGATTCTAGACCTTGTAATCTTTTTAAATCTCCGAATATTAATTTAGATTGAGAATGCTCCAAGCCATATATTACCTCACTAGGCACCCACCAAGAATTTAAAGGAACACAAACAGCTCCAATTCCAACAATTCCCATATATGCAAATATAAATTCTGGATTATTTTGCATACAAATAGCTACTCTGTCGCCTTTTCTTATTCCACAATCAGATAGAGCATTTCCAACTTTTGCAGCTAAATTAAATACTTCTTTAAATGTATATCTCTCATTCTCATATACAAGAAATTCTTTTTCATCATGCATAACTGCAAAATCAAAATATTTTCTTAAACTATCTGGGAAAGCTGCATACTCTTTATGAAGATGTCCATTGCTATTCGTGTATTCACGAACTTCAAATAGTTGGCCATTTTGGGTAAATTCAGTAGTTATTTGATCAAATAATTTATTAGAATCATTCATAAATTCTCTTTATTATACTTTAACGATATTTTACTATTAGTAATGTAAATTTTGCGAATCAAATATATTTTTTTGTTTCCAATTTATAATATATTTAATAATAATTAAGGTGGGTGAATTTTATGAATCTTGATTTTGCTTCTGTATGGGAAATGATATCTGATATCGTACCAAATAATAATGCTCTTATATGTGGTGATGAAATTGTTACATGGAAGGAATATGATGATAAATCCAGTAGGATTGCATCGGCTCTATCGAATGCGGGTTTAAAAGCTAATTCAAAAGCAGGTTTATATTTAAATAATTCGAATGAGTATTTAATAGGACAAAATGCAATATTCAAAATTGGTGGAGTACCAATAAACGTTAATTATAGGTATGTTGCTGAAGAACTTATTTATCTTCTTGATAATTCTGATTCAGAAGCTGTTTTTTATCACGCTTGTTATAGCGCAAGAATTAAAGAAATAGCTGAATCTCTTCCTAATATTAAAGCTTGGATTGAGGTTGCCGATGGAGCTGAGTCTCATTTTCCTGAAGCGCTTAAATATGAAGAACTAGTTGATACGTTTTCTCCAATGGATAGAATTTATCGCGATCCAGAAACAATATATATGCTTTACACGGGTGGGACTACTGGAATGCCTAAAGGTGTGATGTATAAACAAGGTGAATTCCTTGTATTCCTTTTTAGAACTTTAAAAGCAATGGGATATGACGTTCCTGAAGATATTAATAATTTAGAGGAGCAAATAAATGAATTCAAAAGTGAAGATACATTTATAAAAAGTTTAATAGGATGTCCTTTGATGCATGGAACGGGTATGTGGCTTGGTGCATTTCTTCCACTGTTACTTGGTGGCACTGCAATAACATCCAGAAATTTAGGATTTGATCCTGATCAAATGTGGACGCAAGTTCAAGAAACAAAAACTTCAAACATAGTTATTGTTGGTGACGCATTTGCGAAACCGATGCTTGATGCTCTTGATAGAGCAGTTGATCAAGGCAATCCATATGATCTTAGTTCTGTAAAAGTGATTATTTCCAGTGGAGTTATGTGGAGTCAAGAGGTTAAAAATGGTTTATTAAAACATCATGATATGCAGCTGATGGATACAATGGGTTCAACAGAAGGTGGAATGGGTAGTTCGGTATCAACTCGAGAAAATCCACCTCAAACTGCAAAATTCTCTCTGAATCCTGGAGTTATTGTGATTGCTGATGACGGGGAAATTCTTAGTCCAGGATCTTCAAAAATTGGTTTAATTGGAACAAGTGGGCTTGTTCCAGTTGGGTATTATAAAGATGAAAAAAAATCTGCACAAACTTTTAAAGAAGTAAATGGGATTAGATATAGCTTTCCNGGNGATTATGCGAAATTAGAAAACGATGGAACAATCACTCTTCTGGGTAGAGGAAGTAATTGTATAAATTCTGCAGGTGAGAAAATTTATCCAGAAGAGGTCGAAGAAGCAATCAAACGGAATATAGAAGTNTTTGACTGTTTAGTAGTAGGACTTAAGGATCCAAAATTTGGTCAAAAAGTTGTAGCAGTTGTTTCATTGGAAGAAAATAAAAATATATCAGAGGAAGAGCTTGTTAATTCNACTAGAGAGTTTATTGCAGGTTANAAGCTGCCCAAGAAAGTAATTTTTGTTGATGAGGTTCAGCGTGCTCCTAATGGAAAAGCAAATTATAAATGGGCTAAAGATGTTGCTGATGAATCAAACTCATAAAATATGTAAATTCTTTAACTCTATATTATTACTATTAGTATCCTTAAGCGCTGTTGCNAATCAGCCTATATTTGAATCAAAATCAAAATATATTCCTGCTCAACAAGATATTTCTTACAGTGATAGAGGAATGGTTACGACTCAGCATTTTATTGCTACAAGGGTTGGCGAGAAAATTCTTAGTGAAGGAGGTAATGCTTTTGATGCTTCTATAGCAGTAGCTTTTACTTTAGCTGTAGTACTTCCAAGAGCTGGAAATATTGGAGGTGGAGGATTTATGGTTCTNTATGACAAAGAATCAAAAACACCCTTTTCAATCGATTATCGTGAAAAAGCACCAGCATTATCTTCAAAAGATATGTATTTAGATGATGATGGATCTTTTAATNGTGATAATTTATCTACTTTTGGATATCTCTCAAGTGGAGTGCCCGGAACAGTTGCAGGATTATGGGAGGTACATCAAAAGTTTGGATCATTGCCTTGGGAAAATCTTCTTATAGATGCNATTAGTTATGCAGAAAACGGATTCAAGATAACGCCTTACATGGCTGACGTTTTGTATAAATATAATGAAAAGTTATCTTTTTTTTATGAAACAAAAAAAATATTTCAAATAGATTACCCTAATTTTAAAAATAAATTATTGATCCAAAAAGATTTAGCAGAAACCTTAAAAGTAATTTCAAAAAAAGGAAGAGATGGTTTTTACAAGGGAAGCNTTGCAAAAAAAATNTCGTCATCTATGAGAAATAATGGTGGATTGATTACTGAATCTGATCTCAATAATTATCAGCCTGTATGGAGAAATCCTCTAGTGTCATCTTATAGAGGAACTGAAATTATTACTATGGGTCCACCCTCCTCAGGTGGATTGCANATCATTCAAATGCTTAATGTTTTGGAAGATTATGATCTTGTATCTATGGGACACAACAGNAGTGATTATATTAATGTTCTNACCGAAGTTATGAAATATGCTTATGCAGACAGATCAAAGTATCTTGGAGATCCTGATTTCTATGATGTTCCTGTTCAAACATTAATCAGTAAAAAATATGCCAATGAGATTTCAAGTAAAATTGAAATTGGTTCAACTNTAAATTCAGCGGATATTCATCCTGGAGAATATTTAGATNTTGAAAGTNATGAAACAACACATTTCTCAATTGCAGATGAATTTGGCAATATAGTTTCATCAACATANACATTAAATTCAACTTTTGGGTCAGGGGTTGTAATTGAGGGTACAGGTATTTTAATGAATAATGAAATGGATGATTTTTCTGCCGCTCCTGGTATACCAAATCAATTTGGTTTGCTTGGAGCAAAAGCCAATGAGATTGCCCCNTTTAAACGGCCATTGAGTTCAATGACACCAACAATTGTTATGAAAAATGATGAGCTATTCTTTACAACNGGAAGCCCAGGTGGCTCCAGAATAATTTCGGCTGTTCTTCAGTCCATTTTAAATATTGTTGATTTTAATATGAATTTNAAAGAAGCGACATNTGCNAAAAGAATTCATCATCAGTGGCAACCAGATTTCTTAGAAATTGAATTTTCGGTAAAAGAAACACTTAAAAAAAATCTTGAAAGTATTGGATANAGTGTGAGAATAACACCACCGTTAACGTGCATTCAAACTATAATGTTAGATAATGGAACTTTTTCAGGATACGGTGATTTCAGAAGACCAGATGCTTTTGCTTCAGGAGAAATAAATGATTGANAAATTAATGATAATCGGNGCCTACGCATTTCCTGTTCTTTTGCTTCTGTTATTTTGCTACTCNATAACAAAGAAAAAATAAATTGCTAACAATATTCAATTACCCCACTAATTCATTAGATAGTGTNAATTTAAATTTTGAACATTTTCTTATTCTTGCATTAATTTTTTTATCTATTGGTAGTTTTGTTTCTACTTTAATTTATAGNCTATCTCCATNAAATAACTTTTCAAATTACGAAATAATAACATTNAGATCGCATTGTGATTACTGCAANAAATCAATAAGCATTATNAACCTTTTGCCNTTAATTGGATTCATTAAACAATATGGAAAATGCATAAATTGTAACGAAAAAATATCAATAGTTTATCCGATCACAGAAATNGTATTTTTTTTTATTGGGTTTGCTTTCGTCTTAACCTATGGCTTATCTGTTTATTCTGTTTACATGATAAGTATCTTTTCACTTTTTTATATTTTATTTTTCTTAGATCTTAAATATTTTTTTCTTCCAATAGCAATAAATATATTAATTCCCGTTATTGGTTTGACTGGAAATATTTTTTTTTCACTTGCTCTCGATGAGAGCATAATNCTATTTAATATTTCACCAGCTATGTTTTCAATAATAGGTTTTTTAGCTGCATACTTTTTTTTATGGTTAATTAATTTCTTGTTTAAGTTAATTAAGGGATTTGATGGNATGGGCGGCGGAGATTTTATTTTATTTGGAGGAATTGGAAGTATATTTGGACCACTATCCTTAGGTCCTATATTATTTATAAGTTCAATTTTAGGTATATTCTATTTCATCTTTTCGGNAAAAAATCGTAAATCAAAAATTCCTTTTGGTTCATGCTTAACTTTTGCGACAATTATTTTTTATTTACATAATATTTTGAACTTTTAATTTNTTGTTTGGTCTATAAGTGTNAGACCTTTGAATTTCCTCTTAAGTTCATATCCCCTTAGGTCCAAAAGCAGGCTTTAAGCCTGCTTTTTTATNAAAATTCTTTTCTTTTAACTTTATATAGGATAAATTTAAATAAATATGAGTAAAATAATCTACTGTAGCATTGCGATCCTTCTAGTAAGTTGCTCGAATGAATCTCAGATTAATAACGAACAATCTAATCCAAAAAATTTAGTTGAATACACATGGATGAATGTAGGTCCAAATTTTACAGCTGAGAATTTAGCTTCATTAATTGATATATGGAATAACATGCTTGATGAAATGGGATGTAGTTTAAATGGAGCTAATATTCTCACTCCAAAAGTTTCCAATGAAGCATATGATTTTATTTGGGTTCATTTATGGACATCTTTAAAAGCAAGAGATGATTGTTGGGAAACCTGGACAACTAAAAACTACCAATCCTCGTGGGATGGTTCTATTGATGGAATAATGAATTATGATTTAGATAATGTTTATTTATTCAAACCTACGACCGGAAGATCTCCTAAAAAACAAAATATTTCCGGAACTTTTGTGAACACTTTCTATTTCTGTAATTTTAATAATGGCTACTCGGTTACAGATTTGGATATATATCAAAAAGAATTATTAAAAATAAATAGTTTTTCTGATCTTCACTGGTATGTTACTTTAGAGCCAATGTTTGATTCAGATGAACCTCAAGTAGACTTTATTTGGCTTGATTTATGGGGTTCAGAAGCAGATAAAATATCTGATCAGAAAATATGGCAAAACACTGATTTGCCATCAAAGGTGAATAAAATGGCTTCATGCAGTCCTAGTATGGAAGGCGTTAGCTTTATGGGGACTGTAATTAGACGTTAATGGAGCGGGTGACGGGATTCGAACCCGTACCAATAGCTTGGAAGGCTATTGTGCTAGCCGTTAACACCACACCCGCGTTTGTCGCAA
>PBKI01000008.1 GCA_002721385.1 Gammaproteobacteria bacterium | reverse complement strand
GAATCTAAACACTTAAGAAGTTAAACTAACTCCTATGATAGACAGCATAAAGCAAAATCTAAAACAAATAAATCTAATAGAGCCTACCAAATACAAAAAGGCAGGCGTTTTAATACTTCTTGTAAAAGAAGATGATTCTGATGAAATGAATATTCTATTTACAAAAAGATCTTCAGAGTTATCAACACACTCCGGTGAAGTTAGCTTTCCAGGTGGAATGTGGGAAGAAAAAGATTCTTCACTTTTAGATACAGCTTTAAGGGAATCAAATGAAGAAATTAGCCTTAAAATTAATAATGTTCAAAATCTTGGAAGAATGAATTATCTCCTCTCTAGGCATAAAGTTGAGGTGAATCCCTATGTTGGGTTTTTAGAGCGTGATCAAGACTTTATGGGTAATTTTGAAATTGAAGAAATTTTTATGGTTCCAGTTAAGTTCCTAATTGAACCCAATAATATAATTTATAAGGAATTTAAAAGAAATGATTTGAGAATATCTATGCCAAGTTGGGTTTATAATGGAATGCGAATATGGGGACTGACAGCAATGATTGCTGCTGATTTTTTAAATATTTGTTTTAAGGCAAATATTGATACAAATTTAGAGTTGATAAGAGGCTATGATCAATATTGAAATAGGAGATAAAAAACTCCGGACAGACGGTGAAAATTACTGGATTGCTCCTAACGCAACTGTAATTGGAGAGGTCATTTTGTCCAAAGATGCTAGTGTATGGTTCAACGCAGTATTAAGAGCTGATAATGAGCCTATACTTGTTGGAGAAGGATCGAATATTCAAGATGGAGCAATTATTCATACTGATCCAGGATTTCCTTGTTCTATTGGTAAAAATGTCACTGTTGGTCATTTAGCAATGCTGCATGGATGTGATATTGATGATGGAAGTCTTATTGGTATTGGGTCTGTAGTTCTTAATGGAGCTAAGATTGGTAAGAACTGTATTATTGGATCAAAAGCACTTGTAACTGAAGGCATGGAAATACCAGATGGTGCTATGGTGCTCGGAGTGCCAGGAAAAGTAAAAAAAATGCTTAATGATGAGGAACAAAGCGTTGTATCCCTTGGAGCTGCTCACTATATTGAAAATTATAAAAAATATAAAGAATTAACTAAGAAAAATGAAGACTAGCGAAATTAGACAATCTTTTTTAGATTATTTTGAATCTAAAAGTCATGAGGTGGTTAGTTCTAGTTCTCTGATCCCAAATAATGATGAGACATTACTCTTCACAAATGCAGGAATGGTTCAGTTTAAGGATGTTTTCCTCGGCACAGAAAACAAAAAATTTTCCAGGGCAGTAACGTCACAAAGATGTATTAGAGCTGGAGGGAAGCACAATGATTTAGAAAATGTTGGATTTACTCTAAGACATCACACATTTTTTGAAATGCTTGGTAATTTTAGTTTCGGTGATTATTTTAAAGAGGATGCCATTAAATACGCCTGGGAGTTTTTAACTGAAGTCTTAAAATTAGACAAAGATAAGTTATGGATAACTGTTTATAAAGACGATAATGAAGCTGAAGAAATTTGGAAAAATATAATAGGTATAGATCCTGATCGAATTGCAAGGCTGGGAGATGAAGACAATTTCTGGTCCATGGGAGATACTGGACCTTGTGGCCCATGTTCAGAAATTTTTTATGATCATGGAGATCATATCGAAGGAACACCTCCTGGTCACCAGGGTGATGAGGGTGATCGTTTTGTTGAAATATGGAACCTAGTATTCATGCAATTCAATAGAGATGAATCTGGTAAAACAGAACCATTACCAAAACCATCAGTTGATACTGGAATGGGATTAGAAAGAATTGCTGCAGTTATGCAAGGCGTAAATTCAAATTACGAAACAGATTTATTGAAAAATTTAATATCTGCATCAATATCTATTCTTGGTGATGAAAAAAGTACTTCTCATAAAGTAATTGCTGATCATATCAGATCATCGGTTTTTTTAATTTCAGATGGAGTTATTCCTGAAAAAGAAGGTAGGGGATATGTACTCAGGAGAATTATGCGGAGAGGAATTAGACATGGTTATAAAATAGGTGCAGAGAAACCATTTTTACATATGTTAGTAAATGACATAGTTAAACTAATGGGATCAGCATACCCAGAGTTAAGATCTCAACAAAATGAAATTACAAAAATTATTCATGAAGAGGAAATTAAATTTTTTGAAACACTTGAGAAAGGAATAAATATCCTTGAAGAAACTATTACAGAGATGACTGATAAAACTATTTCTGGAGATATCGTATTTAAACTTCATGATACTTTTGGTTTTCCATTTGATCTAACTGCTGATATTGCAAGGGAGAAAGGTTTAGAAATTGATGAAAAGAGATTTAATGAATGTATGAATCTCCAGAAAGAAACATCTAAAGCATCCAGTAGTTTTGTATCCTCTCTTCCTGAGGCTGCAGGCGTTGAAGAAACTAAATTTCTGGGTTATGGAGAACTTGAAGCTAATTCAAAAGTTTTAGTCATTTGGAAAGATCAAAATAGAATCCATGAAGT
This sequence comes from Gammaproteobacteria bacterium, assembly GCA_002721385.1. GTDB lineage: Bacteria > Pseudomonadota > Gammaproteobacteria > Magnimaribacterales > D2472 > SAR86A. Next base: position 13,989 of record PBKI01000008.1, on the reverse strand, counting down.
TGCAGACAATAATGAGATTTTTATAGCATGTGATCAAACACCATTTTATGCGGAAGCTGGTGGACAAATTGGTGACAGAGGAAAATTTGCATCTGATTCAGTGACTGGTACTATTTTAGATTGTAAGAAGCAAGGAAAAGTATTTATTCATAAAGCTATTGTTGAAAAAGGTACAATTAAAACGGGTGATGTAATTAAAATGAGTGTTGAAAAAGAAAAAAGAGCAGCAATAGCAATTCATCATTCATCTACACACCTTGTTCATGCAGCTTTGCGAGCGGTTCTTGGCGACCATGTGCAGCAAAAGGGCTCATTAGTTGATGAAAATAAACTTCGTTTTGATTTTTCTCATGCAAAACCGTTAACCTCTGATGAAATCTTAAAAATTGAGACGATTGTAAACAAAGAAGCATTAAAAAATCTTGAAGTCGAAACAAAGTTGATGAGTCTTGACGATGCTCTTAATTCAGGCGCAACGGCATTATTTGGTGAGAAATATGACGATGATGTGAGGGTATTATCAATGGGTGAGAACTCTTACTCTGTTGAATTATGCGGAGGTACTCATGTAGAAAGAACAGGTGATGTAGGTTTTTTTACTATTACTAATCAATCAAGCGTTGCTTCTGGTATTAGAAGGATTGAAGCTGTTGCAGGTATGAGAGCAATAGAACACTTTAATAATGTTAGGAAAACTTCAAACAAAATGCAGACTTTGTTAAATGTACCTCTAGATGATGTTGAGGAAAAAATAAAATCTTTAATTAAAGAGAATAAAGAACTAAAAAAGTCAGGCAATATATCAAAACAGCACTCAATTCTTCATTCAGAATGCCATGATATAAATGATTGGAAGTTAATAATTGAGCATGTTGAAGTTACAAATACAAAAGACATGAGAGGTATAGTAGATTCACATAAAAACACAAATGAAAAAGTTTGTGTGGTTGTATTGTCCAACAATAAGGAGAAGGTTGCATTGGTAGCGGGCGTTACTGCAAATTTAACAAAATTTCTTTCTGCTAAAGACGTTGTTTCTTTATTATCGCAGACTATTGGTGGTAAAGGTGGTGGAAGAGAAGATTTTGCACAGGGTGCAGGTGAGACAGAAAATATCCAAGAATTCGTGACTTCTATTCTGAATTCAGTAAAATCTCTCGCAAAATAAAACTACTATGTCTGAAATAATTGTTCAAAAGTTTGGAGGCACCTCTGTTGGTTCGGTTGACAGAATAGAAGAAGTTGCTGAAATAATAAAAAAAGCCTCAAAAGAAAAAAAAATAATAGTTGTTGTTTCTGCTATGAGTGGTGAAACAAATAAACTTATTACTCTAGCAAATCACTTCGGCGAAAATCCTGACAAAAGAGAATTTGATGCATTAGTCTCTACAGGGGAAACAATAAGCTCCGCTTTGTTAGCAATGGCACTGCATTCTAAGGGGATAAGTGCAAAGTCATATTCAGCATCCCAAATTTCAATGAAAACAACCGATTCATTTTCAAAAGCCAAGATATTAGATGTTGATGCGAAAAAAATTTTAAAAGTTATTGATGATGACATTATTCCTATCATAACTGGTTTTCAGGGTATTACTGAGGGTGGAGATGTCACGACATTAGGTAGAGGAGGATCGGATACAACAGCTGTTGCAATAGCTGCACAAGTTGGAGCAAAAAGATGTGACATATTTACAGATGTTGACGGTGTCTATACTACTGATCCAAAGATTGTTTCGAATGCAAAAAAATTAGATTCTATTACAATGGAAGAAATGCTTGAACTTGCTGGTCAAGGTGCAAAGGTAATGCAAACAAGAGCAGTAGAATTTGCTAATAAGTTTGATGTTCCAGTGAGAGTTTTATCAAGCTTTAAAGAAGGAAGTGGAACGTTAATTTCATTAGAGGATGAAACTATGGAAAATGCAGCAGTATCAGGCATAGCTTTTCAAAAAGATCAGGTTAAATTTACTCTCCATGGTGTAGGTGATATTCCTGGGACAGCATTTAAAATTTTAGGACCTATCAGTGAAGGTGATATAGAAGTTGATGTGATTGTTCAAAATGTCAGCGTTGATGATAAGACTGATTTTACTTTTACAGTTTCCTCAGAAGACCAGGAAGTGGTAGAAAATATCATTAACTCTATAAAAGAGGAAGTGAATTACAAGGAGCTGATGATAGATTCAAATATCGCAAAAGTCTCCATTGTAGGTGCAGGGATGAGGACACAAACCGGAGTTGCTAGCAGGGCATTTAAGGCCTTATCAAATAACAATGTTAACATTGAAATTATATGCACTTCTGAAATTAAAATAACTATGGTTATTGATAAGAGTTTAGTTGATAAGGCGGTCAATGTTCTCCATGACGAATTTGAATTAGATAAATAGATGTACGACCTAATTTTAAAAAATTGTAAAATTATTAATGAAAATTCAATACATGAATCTGATATAGCAATAAAAAATTCTAGAATTGAAAAAATTTCTAAAAATATTTCTTCTGAAACAAAAGAGATAGTTGACGTTGATGGAAGATATGTAATCCCTGGATTAATTGATGACCAAGTACATTTTAGAGAACCTGGACTTACTCATAAGGGTGAAATTGCAACGGAATCAAAAGCAGGACTTGCTGGAGGAGTTACAAGCTACTTCGAAATGCCCAACGTAAATCCAACAACAACCACAAATGAGAATTTAACTAAAAAATTTGAATTAGCCAGCACCAGATCTTTTTCAAATTATTCTTTTCACCTTGGTGCAAGCAATTCAAATATTGAAGAAATTAAGCGTGCCGATATACATCAAGCTTCCGCACTTAAAGTTTTTATGGGCGCATCTACGGGAGATATGCTTGTCGATGATCTAGATGCCTTAGATGATATTTTTAATTATTCGCCTTTAATAGTTGTAACCCATTGCGAAGATCAAAAAACTGTTGAAAAGAATGAAAAATTGTTTGATGCAAAGTATGGCGCAGATGTTTCCGCTGAACATCATCATCTTATAAGAAATGTCGATAGTTGCTATCTGTCAAGTTCGTTAGCTGTTGATTTAGCAAAAAAATATGATGCTGATTTGCATGTGTTTCATCTTACTACGGAAAAAGAAATGGATTTATTTACAGCTGGAGATATTGATGGAAAAAAAATAACCGCTGAGGTATGTGTTCATCACATGTTTTTTAATGAATCATTCTACTCCAAACTTGGTAATCAAATTAAATGTAATCCATCCATCAAATATGAATCTGATAGAGCAGCATTAATTAAAGCTCTTTTAGAAAATAAGATTGATATTATTGCTACTGATCATGCTCCTCATACATGGGATGAAAAAAATAGAGCATATACCGAGGCACCTGCAGGCTTACCTCTGGTGCAGCATGGTATGCAGATTCTTATGGATTTTTACCATCAAGATGTAATTAGTCTAGAAACCATTGTTGAAAAAACCAGCCACAACGTTGCTAAAAGATTCCAAATTAGAGATAGAGGTTACATCAGGGAAGGTTATTATGCAGATATTGCGATTTTGGATCTTGAAAAAAATTACATAGTATCTAAAGATAATATTTTATATAAATGTGGTTGGTCACCATTTGAAGGACATGACTTTAATTCATCAATTTTTATGACAATTGTGAATGGGAATATTGCATTTAAAGATGGAATGATTAGTGAAGATTTGCCTTTTGGAATGCAAATAGAATTCAATAGATAAAATAATCAATTTAGATTATCTAAGAGTTATAATCCTTTTTTTAAGACATTAGGAGAGTTGGCTGAGTGGTCGAAAGCGCCTCCCTGCTAAGGAGGTAACTGGGTAACTGGTTCGAGGGTTCGAATCCCTCACTCTCCGCCAGATAAATTTTAATAGATATATTTTTTATAAAATGAGAAGATATCTTTTTTTTGGTTATTACTATGANTTTTGAAAATTTTATTAAAGATTTTTCTATTGAGGTGACCCCAAGGGCAGCTGAAAANATAGATGATTTTAACAATTATTTACCTCTTGGTACCAACATATATATTGCGCATATTGAGGGTACCCCAATAGAAGATATGGTTCATACTGCCAAAAAAATTGCTGATCAAGGTTTTTCACCCATGCCGCACTTTCCTGCGAGAATAATAAAAGATAGAGATACACTAGGTGACTGGATTTCAAGGTATCAAAGTGAGGCAAATGTTAAAAATGCTTTACTTATAGCAGGAGGAGCAAATAGCCCATATGGCGACTTTGATTCATCNATTCAACTTATAGAAACAGAGCTNTTTGATAAAGCCAATTTTAAAAAATTACATATAGCTGGCCATCCAGANGGTAGCATTGATATTGATCCGGATGGCTCGACAAAAAATGTAGACGAGGCCCTTTCATGGAAAAATGAATTCAGTAAACGAACTGATGCTTCTATAGCCATTACAACACAATTTAGTTTTGATTCAGCGACTGTAATTGATTGGGTAAACAGAATTAATGAACTTGGAATTGATATTCCTGTGCATATTGGAATTGCNGGACCAGCTAAGCTTCAAACGTTATTGAGATATTCAATAGAGTGCGGCGTTGGAGCATCAATAAAAATAATTCAAAAGCGCGCAAAAGATTTAACTAAATTATTGTTACCATATAAACCNACAAAAATATTATCTGAACTTGCTGAACATAAAATTAAAAACCAAAATTTTAATATTGAAAAAGTTCACTTCTATCCCCTNGGTGGAATTAAACAAGTAAGTGAATTTGTTGATCAGACCTCGGCTGCATAGGAAGTTTGNTCATATTACGAAAAACCTAGAATAACTCAGTCAACATACATCTNGCTGAACCACCACCATATTTCTCGATAGTAGATATGTCTGAATGAATAATTTCTTTGAAATGAATTAGCAATTTNTTTATTTGTGATTCANTCAATGATTTATATGCTTTTGTTGAAATGATTAGAAATAACTCATTATTCTTATTTTTTGCNTCAATTGCATTACCACAGAAATTGAGAATTTGATCTNTAGATAATTCAAGCACCTCATGAAATCTTTCAACTTTTTCTCTTACTATTTCTCTAAACTGAGGTTTAATCACATCAAAACAAATGCCAATAATTTCTGTTCCAACATACATAAGCACATCAGTGTGATAAATTGATNATCCGGTATGACTCTCGGTTTCAAACATAACTAGCTCATATTTGTTTTCCAAGCACCATTTTTGAAGTTGTATTTCATTTGTTCTTGGCGAAAGACCTGCATAAACACATTTATTTGCTCTATCAAAAACCATACTGCTAGTTGATTCAAGAAATATNTCTTTCTCTTCTAAATNAGACATATCGGATGNCAGTTGATAAGATTTTTTTAAATGCTCTACCATTTCAGGTTTTTTTTCCAATCTTCTATTTGGAGCCATCATGCTAAATATTTGCATTGTTTTATCTTCAAATGTTATGAACCAATTTGGAAAAATATGATCAGGACATTCCTTACTCCCTTTTAAAGATGTAATTTTTATTCCTCTTTTTTCAATTTCATTTTTAAGATTATTGAATTCAATTAGGGCTTTTTGACTGATTTCATTCGGGTTTNTTAAAGCATTTTTCTTTTGATAGTGATTTGATGAAGCTGTCTGTTCATTACAGTTAAATAATTCCGGCTCTATCATGAATAGATGCGAAGTTGATTGATTGCTCATAAGTTCCTTGCTGATAAATTGAATGCGTTTAAAATACACTTATGTCTAAAAGTATTCAAGATGAATATATAAAAAAAGAATCAATATTTGGTGCAAAGAATTATGCTCCGTTATCTGTTGTTTTAGAAAGAGGCGAGGGTTCATTTTTATGGGACGTTGACGGTAATAAATATCTTGATATGGTCTCAGCATATTCTGCGGTAAGTCACGGACACTCTCATCCAGAGCTTGTAAAAACTATTCAGGAACAAGCTCAAAAATTAGCAATTACATCAAGAGCTTTTTATACCGAACCATTTGGAGATTTTTTAGAACAACTGACAANAGTTTCTGGATTTGAAAACATATTGACAATGAATACAGGTGCTGAGGCAGTTGAAACAGCAATTAAAGCTGCACGAAGATGGGGATATTTTACAAAAGGAATAGAAAAAGACAAAGCAGAAATAATAGTTGCTGATGGTAATTTCCATGGAAGAACAACTACTATTGTAGGATTCTCTTCCGAGCAATCATATAAGGATGGCTTTGGTCCATTTGGAAATGGCTTTGTTGAGGCGAAGTACTGTTGGTCTAATTGTGGGATTGATGAATCAATTGATTCATTTAAGAGCAAAATAAATAAAAATACATGTGCAATATTAGTTGAGCCCATTCAAGGAGAAGCAGGGATAAGAGTTCCTGAAGATGGCTGGCTTAGAAAATTAAGAGAACTCTGTACTAAAAATAATATTTTATTAATNCTTGATGAAATTCAGTCTGGTCTTGGAAGAACTGGAAAATTGTTTGCTTTTGAACATGATAATATTAGGCCAGATGCTTTGATATTAGGAAAAGCACTTGGTGGTGCGATGTTGCCAATTTCAGCTTTCTTAAGTTCAAAAGATGTAATGGATCATTTTAATGCTGGATCTCATGGATCAACTTTTGGAGGTAATCCACTTGCCACAAAAGTTGCAAGCAGAGCACTTCAACTTTTATACGAAGATAATCTAATAGAGAATAGTAAAATTTTGGGTCAACATTTTAAATCAAAACTTAAATCAATCGATAACAAGATTATTAAAGATGTGAGAGGAAAGGGGCTTTGGTTAGGAATGGAGCTTTACGATAATGAAATTAATGCAAAAGACTTATGTTTAATGCTATTAAATGAAGGGTTATTATGTAAAGAAACTCATAAAACTGTAATTAGATTTGCACCGCCATTAACCATTTCAAAAAAAGATTTAAATTGGGCTATTGAAAAAATAACAAAAGTAATAAGGTCANTNTAAATAAAGAATTTTCCGTATTTNNAGATTTGGTTTTTGAGTATGTTCAATAAATTCTATATTGAGAAACAAGATCATACAAAGAAATAGTTTAAGCAATAAAGAGACCACGAAGCGAACAGGGCAGTTGNAAAAGCATGAAGCAACAATCTAATCCNTATTATTAGGCCTTGTNATAGAGTTATCAGCATTNTTGGAAAACTTTGTGGATATAGCCCACCTGGAGGAATTAAACTTAAAAGAGCTCTTCTGAAATTAGAATCGCTCCCTTTTAAGNTTGTTTAATTACTCTCAAAAAACTTATTTAATTTAAAATAAATAAAATCATAGTGATTTGATTTAAATCTTTGCTTTCCAGCAAATTTTAATATTTCTTTTAGTGTGGCATATATTGCTGTTTTAGAAACTTCGTCATATGGAGCTTTAGAAAAACCATCTATCAAAAGGTCTACATAGGTAGACTGAAGATTCCTTTTGAAAGTATCTGGATTTTCATTTTCAACGAATACAGCAGAATTTAAATCTTGTAAAATCTCATCAGGCAAATATGTATTTCCATACAAAGAGCTATTAACAAGTCTTTTCATTACATTTGGATGTAATATATTTTTCAAAACATTTGTTTGACTTGATAAAACAATTGAATGAAAGTCTGGATCATTATTTCCCCTTGAACTTCTTCTAGAAAAAGTACCTCTTTCGTATATTACATTTGCTAATATTTTNGCATCATAATTCATTGCTCCGTTAGAAAAGACNTCTTTCTTAAGAAGGTTAAAAGCTTGTTTTTGTTTTTCGTATGGAACAGGCTCTAGACTTGAAAACTCTTCCTGGTCTGAAGATATTTTATTTATGTAAACACCACCAATTTGCTGAGCTACTGTTTCTAAAAATCTTCCTTTAGTTCTAATTAATCTATAGAAAGAGCTTGTATAGTTATTAAACCCATCCTCATCTGCAAAAATTTCGGGTAATTCATTTATTTTTTGATCAACTACATCAATAATATTTTCTGCGTAAGTNACAGGATCATTGCTCATATCATATCTTTTAGTTCGCGGATCAATATTATTACCAGGATTTGACATTGCTTCCTCATCGGTACCGAAGGTAAGCTCTCTCTTCACAGACTGAAGCAATAATTCCTTTCTTTCTTCATCTGAAAGGTTTGGAGTATATCCAAATTTTATTGCCCATTTATCATAAACTCCTGGCACAGTTGAAAAGAATATTCCCTGTTCTTTTCCTTCAGGCGCAATATTAATTGGATCATAATCCATTACTGAACTCATTATTGTATTACCGGTTATGTCTCTATTATGAATTTCGTCAGGACTATACAAATAGCTTCCTCTAAAGTTATGCCTTAGACCGAGAACATGTCCAACTTCATGTAAAGTAAGATTTGTAATATATTGCATCAAAGGATCATTCTCCTCTGAGTACCCATATAATTTTCTATAATTGTGTCCTACTTTAACCGCAAGTAGTTTGTTTACTACGTCAGCTGAAATTATTTCACCGGTGAGAGGATTACTTACACTCGGACCAATACCAAGTAGTCCACCATCAGGTTCTGATGACCATCTTACAACATTGTAATCATAATCAGCAGCATCCCAAGTAGCATCTTGCGGCTGTATTTTAGCTACAACCGCATTCTTAAATCCAGCTTCTTTAAAGGCAATATTCCAATTTTCAATTCCTGCAACTACAGCTGGAACAATTTCTTCAGGTGTAGTGTTTTCAACCCAAAAAACAATTGGTTCGACAGGTTCAGAGATTTCCGCATCNGGATCTTTTTTTATCAATCTCCATTTATTTATTAATGCAAAGTTTGGAAAATTGTCATATGAGGTTAGGTCAGTAGACTTGTTTACAAAATATCCAATTCTGTGATCATTNACACGTGGTTCAAATTTTTCATCAGGCATTTTTATAAAAATATGNCTTCCNGTTACTGACAGATATCTCGGATCCGTAACTGCTGAAACACCAAAGGCATCAGAATTTGGAGAGTTATTTGTATATGCAAACGTTACTTCAACAGCAGTATTTGTTTTATTATTTAGGACGCTTTTAATAAAAGTTTTTGATTTATCAGGCCTACCATAATTTACTGAAACATATTCTCTATATTCTTTAGGGACATAGCTAATTGATTCAATCTTTTCTGACATAAGCAGTTCGTTAACATTTATTAGTACAGAGGCGTCTTTTCTAGCAATAGGCTTAAAAACCTCAATGAAAGCCTCTGTAATNTTAGTAATTGAAGATTTACCAATATTATTGTCATCACCATTAATATATGAGGTATTTATTTGATATAAACCAACCTTATCATCTTTAAAGTTTCTAAATTCAAGNACTTTTCCATCAGAGGGAAGACCCCCTGTTAGAACTCCACCCTGAGGTGCATTCATAACATATGAAAAATATANCAGTTGCTGGTTAAAATCTGCCTCATTCAACAATAAATAATAATTTGACTTAGATGCATCTTCATAAATTTTTAAGAATCCTTCTATGGGAGTTAAACCTTCNTCTTCAACAAATTCTTCGATTGTCTTCATGTATTTTTTTTCACAATCTTTTTTTGCCTTAGATGTCTTAGCTTTCATAAGACACTTTTTTAAATCCATTGGCGATTCTTTTTCATCAATAGTTTCTTCATCTACTTGAATTTCATCTTCCTCTACTAAATCTGGCTTAGTTCCAGGCTTCATGCCGGGATACGCATTTATATCAGTTATGAAAACTATCATTAGAATTGGTAAGATTGAGAATTTAAAAAAGTATTTAATTTGATTTATTAACATTTTGCTTTGATCCTTTAAAATAGANGATAATTTTATATCAATCGAACATTAACTGGTAGTATTACATTATGAAAAATAGATATGCATTAATTACAGGATCATCCTCAGGNATTGGTTTAGAAATAGCAAAAAGATTAGCTTCAGAAGGTTATAATCTTGTTCTAACAGCAAGAAGAACTGAATTGCTTGAAAGGCTAGCAAATGAAATATCNAATGATGCAGGAGTTGACGTCGCAATTGTCCCAGCAGATTTGAGTTTAGAAGATGCTCCTCAAAAAATTTATGAATTTTGTCAAACCAATAATTTTAATATTGATATTCTCATAAATAACGCAGGATACGGCATCAAAACATCATTTCATGAAACTAGCATTCAGGATGAGGAGGCTTTTATAAGAGTTCTGGGAACTTCAGTAATAATGCTTACTAAATTGTTCATCCCAAAAATGATTGATAATGGTGGCGGTAAAGTAATGATAGTTTCTTCCGTTGCATCATTTGCAGCTCCTTCTGCAATTCAACCATTGTATGGNCCAATAAAAACNTTNATGAATAGGTTTAGTGACGGCATCAATATTAATTACAAACATAAAGGAATCACATCTACTGCATTATGTCCTGGTTTTACNACTACTGGCTTTCATACAGCCAGTGGCGTCCAAGATGAAATGGACAGNGTGCCAAGATTTATGGTTTTTTCAGCAGAGAGGATAGCAAATGAAGGTGTAGACGCAATGTTCGCTGGTAAAAGCTATTGCGTACCGACTAAAACATACAAGTTTCTAGTNTTTTTATTAAAGAATATCCCGCAATCTGTNTTTAATCTTTTAGGAAAGTCTCTTGCTCCAGGAAGATACGATAGAAAGTAGTTATTGAAAACCTAGCACTGAATCAGATACAAATGGATTAGAAAGTCTCTCAGCATTAAAGTTTGACATGGGCCCATGTCCTGGAATAAATTCAATATCATTCCCCANAGGCCATAATTTNTTCTTTACTGATTCTATTAGATCTTCAAAATTACCTCNAGGAAGATCAGTTCTTCCAATCGATCCATTAAATAATACATCGCCAACTATCGCTAATTTGCTATTTTTACTGTAAAAAACAACATGACCTGGTGTGTGACCAGGACAAAGATATACATCTAATTTTTCTTTTCCAATTTTTACAACATCTCCTTCGTTTAACCATAAATCTGGACTGCAATTTCTTGAACTCATTCCAAACATCGCTCCTTGTTGTTGAAGCGAATCTAGTAAAAATTTATCATCAGTATGCGGACCATGAATTTCCACATTTAGAATCTCNGCAATCTCCGTAGCCCCACCAGCATGATCAATATGACCATGAGTTAGAAGTATTTTTTCAGGAATTAGATTATGCTTTTTTGAAAGTTCTAATAAAATATTAATATCTCCACCTGGATCAACAATCGCACATTTATTTGTTTCTGAGCAAAAAAGAATTGAAGCATTTTGTTCAAATGGAGTTACAGTTTGCACTAAAGCTTTCAGCATATTTATATTAAGATATATACAATATAATTATAACGAAAATGTCCANAGAAAATACTAAATCATCTCTTTATGATCGAAAAGCATCTCGCGAAGAGAACGACTTAATAATTTCTAGAATGAATTCAACATATCAAGCTGCAAAATTAAGAAATACTTTATATGACAAACCATCAGAAGAGTTTCATACACCTGTTGAATTTTCATGGTCTGCTTTTTGGAAAACTTTTATATATGAAAATCTTCCTCCAGTATTTTTTTCTCCAATAGCTGCAATTTTTCTTGAANGATCCCTTTCAAGGGCTTGGCACGTTACTCAAAATAGAGGACTTTGCACTATCTCAACACAACATGCCCCATTGCCAAATATTATCGTCTCTTGGTTAATAATTTATCCAGGATCATGGATGATTACTGCTGCATTNTTAATTGCNCACTTTGGCGAAAATGAATTATNTAGAAATATAGATACTTTTCAGATAACTCTGGCATATCTATGTTTATTCACTAGAAGATTAATAATATCTGCAAAATATGGTTTTTTTAGGCCAGAGGAGCTTGAAAAGTTATGTCATCCTGCGCCTGAATGGAGTTCAGATAAAACTGAAAGAAAATTTATAGGCAGAGGTTGGTCCAATCCGGAGNAATATCCTGGACTTATTGAGAATGAAATGACTTCTGCTATGGATGAAAATGATATTTGTTTGCATGGCATACCTATACAGTTAGATGAAAAAACATCTGAAATTATATCCAAGCAAGAAAGTAGTGATATTTTTACAGCTAAGACTTCTGCAACAAACAACACAGAAATTTCGTCAGCATTTATGTTGTTTAATATCATTAGATCTGTTTATAAAAAGAATTTTGTGCCTCCTTATAGATTTGTTCTTTACGTAACTATGTTTTTGATAATTTTTACACCAATGGTTGTGAAATATTATTATGGTGTGAGCATTTTTGGCACTAATCCTATTGAAACCTTCATCACAGTTATGTCATTGACTGGTTTTATAATTTGCTTTCAATTATTCTTCTTTGGATTAGTTTGCGCTATTGACTTTGACAGAAGAATTGAAACTACAAACAAGTTAGGCGAATTAATAAAATATCCAGGAATTAAAATTACTTCTTTGTTTGAGAATTATCAAGGCGAAGACAAAATCTTTATTGATTTGCAAAAAAGAGTAAACGTTTTTGGATGGATGAATATTAGAAATGTTTTAAGGTCATTTGGTGAAACCTACCTTTATAGAATCGAAAGCTATACCTCAATACTAGTTTTTTATTCATTAATATGCGTTGCAATCTTAAATTTAATAGTATGGACAGAGATGAGACATCATATTTCAACAATATATTTAATAGTTGCAATAATTACATGTATTTCAGGAATAAGCATTTATTCAATATTTAAAGCAATTAAGCTTCAGTCGCTGAGTCAAAAACATAGAGACTTTATTAGAAACGAGATATTCATAATCGAAGAAGAGATTAGTGAACTTCAGGAAAATGAAATTGAAAGTTCAACATTGAAAGATTTAAAAAGTGCTAAAGATTTATTAGTCCAAGTTGATCAAAATATCAATTTTAAAGAATTAGTATATAAGCCAACGACAATAATGGGTTACTCTGCAAATCCTGGCGTAATTGGCTCAGTTTTAGGTTTAGTATTAACAGGTTGTCTTTTTGCTATACAAGGTTTTGTATCAACTGGAATTGAGTTTGATGCAAGTGGTTGGTTTAATTTTTAGAAAAATACTATAGAATAGGCATCTCAAACCTAAGGAATGCATTGTTATGTCAAAAAAACCATCTAAAGATGAAGCTTTAAAAGCTGTAGAAACAATATCACAAGATAATTCTGAGAGCTCCCTTCAGCAAGAAGCTATGGAGGCAGTTAAGACCTTAATACTTTGGGCTGGAGATGATCCAGAAAGAGAAGGGTTGCTAGATACACCAAAAAGAGTTGTGAAGGCTTACAAGCAGTTTTTTTCAGGTTATAAAGACAATCCAGAAGAAATATTAAGTCGAACATTCGAAGAAGTCGATGGATATGATGATGCTGTTATCGTACGAGATATTAGATTAGAGTCACATTGTGAGCATCATATGGTTCCAATAATTGGTGTAGCTCATGTCGGATATATACCTAGCAATAGGGTTGTTGGAATTAGCAAATTAGCAAGGCTAGTGGATTGTTATAGTAAAAGGCTACAAACTCAAGAGACAATGACTGCTCAAATAGCTAATACAATAGATAAAGTTTTAAAACCAAAAGGTGTGGCTGTAGTTGTAGATTCAAATCATAATTGTATGAGTACAAGAGGTGTTCATAAAACTCATTCAAGTACCATAACATCAAGGATGCTAGGAATTTTTAGAACCGATATCAAAGCTAGAGAAGAGTTCATCAATCTAATAAATTCTCCTAAAAAATTCTAAATGAGAAGGTCTCTGGATTATTCCAGTATTAAACCAAAAGTACCGATCATTCTCGCCTCTGGATCGGAGAGCAGGAAACAAATGCTTAATGAAGCGGGTATAGATTTTGATGTAATTGTCTCATCAACAGATGAAGACTCAATTAAGAAACAAATATCATCATTACCATTTAGCGCTCAAGTGACTCTTCTCGCAAAAGCTAAGGCTGAACCTGTGAGTATTCAGAATCCGA
>PBKI01000001.1 GCA_002721385.1 Gammaproteobacteria bacterium | reverse complement strand
TTTGTCCTAAAGGACTTAATCCTAATAAAGCAATTGGTGAAATAAAATCTATGTTACATAAAAATAAAAAGGATATAATTGCATCTGACAGAATATAAATTTTATTTAAAAAATGACCATATCCATGAAAGAGCTTTGGAGCAGCTCACACATATCAGCAGGACATTCTGCATATCTAGAATCGCTATACGAGAAATATATATCTGATCCAAGTCAACTATCCTCAGAATGGATTGAGTTTTTTGACAGGCTTCCAAATCATCCAACTTCAAACGGTGAGATCTCTCATCAAAATATTATTAAAGAATTCAAAAATTTAACTAGAAGTAAAACTGTTACTAAAGCTACTACCTCTGTTGACGAAAGACAAGGTAAGGTGACTAGACTTATACAATCTTATAGAAATAGAGGTCATAGACTAGCTAGCCTCGATCCCCTTGGTCTTATTGAAAGAGAAAATATCGAAGATTTAACAATAGAATTTCATGGATTGTTTGAAGCTGATCTTGATGATGGTTTCTACACCGATACTTTTGTATGTGAATCAAAGAAAATGAAGTTAAGAGATATCTTAAGCAACCTTCAAGAAATTTATTGTGGAAATATTGGAATTGAGTGTAATCATATTATGGAGTCAAGAGAAAGAAGATGGTTTCAACAAAAATTCGAATCTAAGTTAAGAGACTATTCATTCAAGAAAAAAGAAAAATTAAATATTTATGAAAGATTAAATTCAGCAGAAGGACTAGCAAAATATTTATCAGCTAAATATCCTGGAATGAAACGTTTTGGTATTGATGGTTCAGAGTCTCTTGTTCCGCTTGTAGAAAACGTAATTCAAAACTTTGGATCTATGGGAGCATCACAAATATGTTTTGGTATGGCTCACAGAGGCAGATTAAATTTACTAGTAAATGTTCTTGGCAAGCTACCATCTGATCTTTTTTCGGCTTTTGATGAAGATTTTGAACTAGAAGGAGCTAGCACAGGTGACGTTAAGTATCATCTTGGATTTTCTTCAAACTTTAATACACCTGGCGGCGAGGTTCACGTATCACTTTTTAATAATCCATCTCATCTAGAGATTGTTGATCCAGTAGTAATAGGCTCTGTAAGGGCCAGACAAGATAGAATTGGTGACTATGACAGATCAAAAGTTGTCCCTGTTTTACTTCATGGTGATGCATCTTTTTCAGGTCAAGGTGTTGTTATGGAATCTCTTCAAATGTCTCAAACGAGAGGATTTACGGTTGGAGGAACTGTACATATTATTGTTAATAATCAAATTGGCTTCACTACGAGCAATCAAAATGATTCTAGATCCACGGACTATTCTTCAGATGTTGCAAAAATGATTCAAGCACCAGTTATTCATGTTAATGGTGACGACCCAGAAATGGTAATTAATGCAGCTAAAATCGCATGCAAATATAGAAATAAATTTAAAAAAGATATTGTTATTGATTTATTTTGTTATAGAAGAAGAGGTCATAACGAAGCAGATGATCCGTCTGCTACACAACCAAAGATGTACAAAAAAATATCAAAACATCCTTCTGTGCTATCACTATATGAAAAAAATCTTATCAAAGAAAAAGTCTTAACCGAAGAAAATGCTAAGAATATTAAAAAAAATTACAGAAAATCATTAGAGGGTGGTAAAACAGTTGCAAAAAATCTTGCTGAAAAACCAAATGATGAACTTTGGTTTGATTGGAACCCATATATGGGTATTAAGTGGTGGCCAAAAGTTGATACAACCTTTAAAAAAAATGAGTTTATTAAACTTGCAAATGAAATATGCAGTGTTCCAAAGTCATTTAACTTGGGTTCACAAGCTACGAAAATTTTTAATGATAGAATTGATATGACAAATTCTAAAGTCATGGCTAATTGGGGATATGCTGAAAGCATGGCATATGCAACCCTTTTGAGCGAAGGTTATCCTATTAGAATTTCAGGACAAGACGTTAGAAGGGGAACTTTTTCTCATAGGCATGCATGTGTATTTGATTCTTCCTCGGGCGATGGTTACATACCATTAGCAAATATTGCTGATAAAAATAATACAAAATTTGATATATATGACTCTCTTTTATCAGAGGAAGCAGTTTTAGCATTTGAGTATGGCTATTCTGCAACCTGGCCATCGGGCTTAACAATCTGGGAGGCACAGTTTGGAGATTTTGCCAATGGAGCACAAGTTGTTATAGATCAATTTATTGTTTCTGCTCAACATAAATGGGATAGATTGTCTGGGTTGGTAATGCTTCTTCCGCATGGCTACGAAGGACAAGGACCAGAGCATAGTAGCGCAAGAATTGAGAGATTTCTCCAGTTATGTGCATCTGAAAATATTCAAGTTTGTGTTCCTAGCACACCATCACAAATATTCCATCTTTTAAGAAGACAGGCCATTAGAAAAATGAGAACGCCTCTAGTCGTCATATCACCAAAAAGCCTTCTTAGAAATCCAAGGGCTGTTTCTTCAATAAATGAATTGCATGATGGAAAATTTTCATGCGTTATTGATGATGATGTTAAAAATAACTTAGTAAAAAAAGTTATTATGTGCTCGGGTAAAGTTTTTTATGATCTTGATAATAAAAGAAAGGAACAAAACATTAAACATCTTGCATTAGTAAGAATTGAACAATTATATCCTTTTCCATATGATGATCTTGAGGAAATACTTGTTAAATATAAGAATGCAGATGAATTTATTTGGTGCCAGGAAGAACCTCTAAATCAGGGTGCTTGGTTTAGTCACAGGCACAGAATTCAGAGAGTAATAGATAGAATTAATAGTAAAATAGAAGTGAGCCTAGTTAGCAGACCAGCTGCTGCGGCTCCTGCAGTTGGCTTAATGAAACTTCATCTTCAACAGCAAGAAGATCTTGTTAAAGAGGCACTTAAAAAATGAAAATTGAAATAAAATCACCAACTTTTCCAGAATCTGTTGCAGATGGGACTATAGCTAATTGGCTCAAAAAGGAGGGTGAAAATATATCTCAAGATGAGGTAATTGCAGAAATTGAAACAGATAAAGTCGTATTAGAAGTTTTAGCTCAATCAGATGGAAAGATTATGAAAATTTTTAAATCTGAGGGTGAAACAGTAACTAGCTCAGAAGTCATTGGAGAATATGAAGAAGGAGAAAGTTTATCCGATGTTCCTGAGGATGATAAAACAATTCAAAAGTCAGAAACCAAAGAAAGCATAGAAGAAAAAACAGAATCGCCTATATTAGAAATAAAAAAGAATGGCCCAGCTGTTAGAAAATCTCTTGCTGAAAATAATATTGATCCTGAAACTGTAAAGCCAACTGGAAAAGATAATAGATTAACCAAAGCAGATATTGTTAATCATATTTCATCTAAAACTACTGTTGCGGAAGAATCATTATCTTCAAATACAAAAGNAAATGAAATTAGACCTGAGAAAAGAGTTCCAATGTCAAGACTACGATCAACAATTGCTAAAAGATTAGTTTCTGTAAAGCAAGAGACAGCCATGCTTACTACATTTAATGAAGTGGATATGCTACCCATTAAAGAGTTAAGATCTAAATATGGNGCTGAATTTGAAAAAGAACATGGTGTTAAGCTTGGTTTTATGGGCTTCTTTGTCATAGCAGCAGTTCAAGCGCTTAAGAAATTTCCTGTTGTAAACGCATCGATCGATGGAAGTGATGTTGTCTATCATGGTTTTCAAGATATAGGTGTTGCAGTTTCAACAGAAAGAGGGTTAGTAGTACCCATAATTAAAGATGCAGATACTAAATCTTTGCCTGAAATTGAAAAGTCTATTCTTGAATATTCAGAAAAAGCTAGAAGTGGCAAACTTTCAATTGAGGAAATGCAGGGTGGAACGTTCACCATCTCAAATGGTGGAATATTTGGCTCACTTCTTTCAACACCAATATTAAATGCTCCACAAACAGCAATATTAGGGATGCATTCAATACAAGACAGGCCAGTTGCGNTTAATGGTGAAATTACAATTCGACCNATGATGTATTTAGCAATGAGTTACGATCACAGATTGCTTGATGGAAAGGAAGCAGTAACCTTTTTAGTATCTATTAAAGAGCAACTTGAATCACCAGAAAGACTTTTATTAAATTTATAAATAATAATGAACAAAATGTATGATGTTGTGGTAATTGGAAGTGGGCCTGCTGGATACGTTGCAGCAATAAAATCTNCGCAACTTGGATTAAAAACTTTATGTATTGAGGAATCTGTAAATAGCAAAGGTTCTGCAAATTTTGGTGGTACATGTTTGAATGTTGGATGTATTCCATCAAAGGCTCTTTTAGATTCATCCCATAGATATCATGAGGCAAATAAAAATTTATCAGGACATGGAATAAATATCTCAGAATTAAAACTAGATCTTAATGCAATGATGCAAAGAAAAGATAAAATTGTTAACAAATTAACTGACGGAATTACAGGACTTTTTATTGCAAATAAAGTTGAATCAAAGNCTGGAAGGGGAAGGGTTATTGGCAAAAACAAAGTTGAGCTTTTGAGANCTGATGGAACAATAGAGGAAATTGAAACACAAAATATTATTATAGCTACAGGCTCATCTCCAATTGAAATACCNTCAGCAAAATTCGGTACGAATATTGTAAACAGTACTGAAGCATTATCATTTAATGAAGTTCCAAAAACTTTGGGTATTGTTGGTGCTGGAATAATTGGACTTGAACTTGGGAGTGTTTGGTCAAGACTTGGTTCAAATGTTACAGTTCTAGAAGCCCTGGATACCTTTTTACCTATGACTGATAATGATATTGCTAAGGAATCTTTAATTGAATTTAGAAAACAAGGNCTTAATATCAAACTAAATTCTAAGCTGATTTCATCTAAAGATCATAAAAATAAAGTAAAGGTTAAATACATTACTGAANAAGATGAGATTGAGGAAGTGTTTGATAAATTGATTGTTGCNGTTGGAAGGAANCCGAATTCTACTAATATTATTTCTGATAAATTAGATCTTAAAATTGAAGATGGTTTCATTGTTGTTAATGATCATTGCCAAACATCTATAAATAATATTTGGGCGATTGGAGATGTTGTAAGAGGNCCGATGCTTGCTCATAAGGGAAGTGAGGAAGGAATAATGGTAGCGGAAAGAATTGCAAAAAAACAAACACAGGTAAATTATGACCTGGTGCCCTCAGTTATATATTCTCATCCTGANATAGCATGGGTCGGTAAAAATGAAAAAGAATTATGTGANGAAGGTGTTGAATTTAAAGTAGGTAAATTCCCATTTGCAGCAAGCGGGAGAGCACTTGCTGTTGATCAACCTACAGGGTTTGTAAAAGTTTTATCTGATTCAAGAAATGATACAATTTTGGGTGTTCATGTTTTTGGACCTGCTGCTGCAGAAATAGTTCAACAAGCATTAATTTCAATGGAATTTGGCGCCAGCTCAGAGGACATATCTCTNACNATGTTCAGTCATCCAACTGTTTCAGAAGCATTTCATGAGGCTGCTTTAGCAGTAANTAATCAAGCTATACATATTGGAAATAAATCTAGATGAATCTTCATGAATATCAAGGCAAGATATTATTTGCAAAATACAACTTACCAGTTTCAAAAGGAAAAGTAATTTTTGATGCAGATCATGCTTTAGATGCTTGTAATGAAATAGGAGGAAGTAAATGGGTTGTAAAAGCTCAAGTTCACGCAGGNGGAAGAGGAAAATCGGGTGGTGTGGAGTTAATNGATTCTCCTATAATGGCTAAAAAATTTGCTGAAAAGTGGTTGGGAAATCGATTAGTCACATATCAAACAGATAATAAGGGACAAATTGTAAACTCAATTCTTATCGAAGAATTTACTGAAATTTCANATGAATTATATTTAAGTGCAGTAATAGATAGAGATTCACAAAAAATTGTTTTTATCGGATCAAGCGAAGGTGGAGTCAATATTGAGGAAGTTGCNAAAAATTCTCCTGAAAAAATAATATATCAAGGCATTGATATTGANGACAAAAATATTGATGATCATGCAATAAGCATTGCTAAAGTTTTGAGACTTAATGATGNNCAGATATCACAATTTATACCAATATTAAATAACCTATTTAGGTTATTTGTTGAAAAAGATTTAAGTTTGCTTGAGATTAATCCACTAGTTATTAATGACTCAGGAGATCTGCATTGCTTAGATGCAAAAGTAAATATTGATTCAAATGCTTTATTTAGACAACCTGAGTTACTTGAGATGTATGACGAAACTCANGAAGACCCTCAAGAAGCAGAGGCGGCAAAATATGATCTGAGTTACGTATCTCTAGATGGGAATATTGGATGCATGGTAAATGGGGCTGGTTTAGCAATGGGAACNATGGATACTATAAAATTTTACAATGGAAATCCAGCAAATTTCCTTGATGTTGGCGGAACAGCTACTCAAGATAGAGTTTCAAAAGCTTTTAAAATAATTCTTAAAGACCCANATGTAAAAGTTGTATTAGTAAATATATTTGGTGGAATNGTNAGATGTGACCTTATTGCAGAGGGAGTTTTAGCAGCAATCAAAGAGGTAGGAATAGAAATACCTGTTGTTGTTAGACTTGAAGGAAATAGTGCCGAACGCGGGGCAGAAATACTATCAGATGCAAATATTGATATTNATAGCATTAATGATTTAGGCGAAGCAGCTAAAAAAGCTGTTGAGTTGTCATTATGAGCATTTTAATTAATTCTGAAACAAGACTGCTTGTTCAAGGATACACCGGTTCACAAGGAACTTTACATTCTGAACAATCCATTGATTANGGAACAAATATTGTAGGAGGTGTAACTCCAGGAAAAGGTGGCCAAACTCATTTAGGAAGACCAGTCTTTAATTCAGTTGAAGAAGCGGTTGAGATCGTAAAACCAAATGCATCAATTATTTTTGTTCCAGCAAAATTCTGTAAATCTTCAATACTCGAAGCTGCATATGCTGGTATTAAATTAATTGTATGCATAACTGAAGGTGTGCCAACTCTAGACATGTTAGAAGTAAAGAAAAAAGTTGATGAACTAGGAGTAAGANTAATAGGTCCTAATTGTCCTGGTATTATNACTCCCGGACATGCAAAACTTGGCATAATGCCNGGAAATATTCATATGCCAGGCTCAATTGGTATTATCTCTCGTTCAGGAACTTTAACTTATGAGGCTGTTAAACAAACTACTGATCTAGGTTATGGTCAGAGTAGCTGTGTTGGAATTGGTGGTGATCCGATACCAGGTTCGTCTTTTATTGATATGTTNAAATTATTTGAAGATGATAACCAAACAGAGGCAATTGTTATGGTTGGAGAAATTGGAGGAAATGCTGAAGAGTCTGCAGCTGAATTNATCAAAAACAACGTTAGCAAACCTGTCATATCATATATTGCTGGTCAAACGGCTCCTCCTGGAAAAAGAATGGGGCATGCCGGAGCAATCATCGCTGGTGGAAAAGGAACGGCCATTGATAANATAAATAAACTTAAAGAATGCGGTGTTAATGTAGCCGATAACCTAACATCTATTGGCTCAAAGGTTGCTGAAGTTCTTCAGAAATAAATTTTTTGATATTTTTTTTTATNGTCCATCTCAATCTNAAAATTGATAATACTGAAAAAATAGANAGTCCTATTATCATTCCATACCACATACCNTTCGCACCATATGGACTTCCAAAACCAAAATTAGTTAGGTAATAACCGATTGGCATTGCAAAAATCCAATAAGATATAAATAAAAGAATCATTGGTATAAAAGTATCTTTATAACCACGAAGACTTCCAAGGGCACCCATCTGAATGCCATCAGGTATTTGAAAAATGGCCGCAAAAATAATTAGTGTGACCGCAAGCTCTTTTACGGGTAACTCAGTTGTATACAAACCTACAATTTCAGAGCCAAAGAAAATTATTACAAAGCTATTAACTGAAGCACCTATTACACATAAATATATAGTAGATATTGATGCAATTTTTGCTTTAAAAGCATCTGACTCACCAATTAAATTTCCTACTCTTGTTGCAGCTGCAAGACCTATTGCTAATGGAACCATGAAAAATAAACTTGCTATATTTATTGCTACAGAATGACTGGCAACAACCGTTTCACCTAAAATACTTAAAATAATAGCTGCACCAGAAAACATACTTAATTCAATAAAAATACCAATACCAATAGGAAGACCTAATTTAAATACTTCTTTGGTTGTTGAGCTTGAAGGTAATGTAAATTCAGAAAATGGCTCTGTTTTTTGATAGTTTTTTGAAAATTTTATATATACAAATAATGTAATCATCATGATAAATGCAACAATAGAAGTTGCTATACCACATCCCACTCCNCCAAGTTCTGGAGCACCAAACCAACCATACACAAAAATTAAATCTAAAGGTATGTTAAGGANCATTCCAGAAAAGGCTATAAAAAATATTGGCTTAGTTAGAGTCATGCCTTCGCTATAACATCTTAAACAAGTAAAAACAGTTATGAAGGCTATTCCAGGAGCAACAGCCTTTAGATAATTTATAGAAATATTTGTAATAGTATCTTTTATTGGAAATAGATTTAGTAATAAATCTAAATTAGAAAATATGTATGCAAGGATAAATCCCAGAAATCCNGCTATCCATAGTATTTCTCTGAGTTTTTTACCAATTTCGTAGAATTTTTTCGCTCCGTATAGTTGAGCAACAATTGGAGTAACTGAAAATATAACACCAGTAACAAAAAACCATAATGTATTTGCAAAAGCGGTTCCAACGGCAAGGCCTGCAAGATCATTTGCGCTTGCTCTTCCTGCAATAATCGTATCAGCAGTTCCCATGAGCATGTATGACATTTGTGATCCAAAGATAGGAACACCGATTTTTATCAATTGCTTGAACTCTGAAATATATTTATTCATTATTTTCTATATGCAAATATTTTTTGCTACTTTATCATATTAAATCTTATAACTAAGGAGATAATAATAAGAAAAGANAATCGCCCATACTGGTTAAAAAAATTCACCAAAAAAATAGTAAATCTATATGTAATTCATTTTCTAAAACCACAATTTAAATATCTTGGNAAAGGAGGCGCATACTTTAAACCTAGATATGTAAAAGTATTTGGAAAAAATGTATCTATTGATGACTATGCAACAATTATTGGAGCCAAAGATGCCTTTATTCAGCTGACATCATGGAATATTGGCGATAGAGAAGGAATAATAAAAATTGGNAAATATTCACTTATNACTCCTGGAGTGAGGATAATGGCTGCTGAAAAGATTGATATTGGCGACGCCTGTATGATTGCTCANGGNGCATATATCTCTGATGCTGATTGGCATGATATCTATGATCGCGCTGAGCCAGTTGGAAAAACTAAACCAATTGTTT
This sequence comes from Gammaproteobacteria bacterium, assembly GCA_002721385.1. Lineage (GTDB taxonomy): Bacteria > Pseudomonadota > Gammaproteobacteria > Magnimaribacterales > D2472 > SAR86A. Next base: position 16,044 of record PBKI01000001.1, on the reverse strand, counting down.
TAAAAGATAATGTTTGGATAGGCGATAGCGCCATAATATGCAAAGGAGTAACAATTGGTGAAAATAGCATTATTGGGGCTGGATCAGTTGTTACTAAAGATGTTCCAGCTAATTCTGTTTNTGCAGGCAATCCTGCAAAATTAGTAAAAAAATTGGATGAAAAAGAGTTCAATACTCGAAGGGATTTCTATAAAAATCCAGTTAAGCTTGCTNATGATTTTGATATGTTAGATAGATTTACTTTAAAAGATAATTCTTTATTAGGATGGCTTAAAAGCATCATTTATCCAGATAAGAATAATTAATGCAAATTTTAGTAGATAAAAGTATCAAATATTTCAAAGATTTNGTTATTGAAATTTCTAATCTTAAAAATATTAAATTTGTATATTATGATTCTCANAAGATTACTAACAAAAATATCCAAGAATATGATGGATTATTAGTTAGAGCACACACTTCNNTAAATAAAAGTCTTCTTTTTAATTCTNATATAAANTTTATCGGATCAGCTACTTCGGGAATAAATCACATTGATCATGATTACTTGAAAAAAAGTGATATTAGTTTTTTCAACTGCTCAGGATCTAACTCTGCTTCGGTTGTAAATTATGTAGCTTCAGCAATTTCCATTCTAATTAAAAAAAAAGTTATTCCTACAAATTTTAAGNTAGGTATTATTGGATATGGCAATATAGGAAAAAAACTCGAAACCTTTTTTCAAACTCGTCAAATTTCAGTAATCGNATATGATCCTTTNNTGGANCATGATCATCTTGTAGATTTTGAGCTNATTAAGAATTGTGATGTTGTTTCTTTGCATGTTCCTTTNACAAAACATGGGAGATATCCAACATTTAATTTAATTAATGAAAGTTTTATAAATGAATTTGAAGGGAAAGTAATTATTAATACCTCNAGAGNNAATATTNTAAATGAGGAACTACTATTATTAAATAAAAATATTAAATACATTTGTGATACATGGAGTAATGAGCCCGAGCCNNCATGTAAAAGCATNATCAAATCATNTNTNTCTACTCCTCATATTGCTGGTCATAGTTTTGATGGAAAATTAAATGCAACAAAAGATTTGATTTTATATCTAACTAATTTTTTAANAATTGATGTNAAAGAATCTGAATTAGTAAATATTAGANATTTTAAAAAAAATAATACGAATAAATTTAAATCATTTGATGAATTCATTCCTTCTTACAATATCGAGAAAGAATCTGATGATTTTAAGAAGCTTTCAAAAAAATTTGAAAATAAAGTTAGTGANANTGCATTCAAAAAAATACGAAGTAAACATCCTTTTAGAAGGGATGTAATNAAATAATATTGTTTGATTTTATATCTAAAAAATAGCTTTTTATTTACAATTATTAAATGACTGATTCAAAAAAAAGTAATACATACTGGAAAGAGGTTCTGAGCAAAGAAAGCTACAGAGTCACTCGTGANTCAGGAACTGAGAGGCCATTTAGTGGAAAATTCTGGGACTTCAATGAATCTGGTTCGTATAAATGTATTTGCTGTGGTGAATATTTGTTTGGTTCAAGTTCAAAATTCGATTCCGGTTGTGGATGGCCAAGTTTTTTTGTGCCTTCAAATAAAGAATCTATAAATGAATTTGAAGATAACTCTTACGGAATGAAAAGAANAGAAGTTAAATGCTCCAAATGTGACGCACATCTAGGACATGTGTTTAANGATGGNCCTCAACCTACTGGACTTAGATACTGTATTAATTCTGCTTCATTAGATTTTGAACAAGATAGTTAAATCAAATATCTCTCATTCACCTTCATTGTTGAAATCTGTATCAAATGTTAGCGGATGGACTGGCATATCCAGAATTTTTGGACTGATAAGAGACATATNCACAACTGGTCTCCTTGGGGCTACTGCTTTTCATGATATTTTTGTGATCACCCTAAAAATTCCAAATATGTTTAGACGTTTTTTTGCTGAGGGTGCATTCAATCAAGCATTTGTTCCAATATATAGTGATTATGTAAACGAAGNTGATAATGATGCTGCAAAAAAATACCTTAATGCAGTTGCAGGATTTTTGATTACATTTCTATTTTTTTTCACCTTAGCTGTTCTTATATTTGCACCCATATTCATTTTAGTGTTTGCTCCAGGATTTTACTTTGATCCATTAAAAAAAGATTTGTCTATTTTAGTGCTCAGAATAATGTTTCCTTATCTTGCATTAATCTCTNTAGTGGCATTCGCAGGAGGGATACAAAACACCCANGAAAAATACTCAATACCGGCTGCCACACCAATTATTTTTAATTTATGTTTAATAATTGCTGCAATATTTATTGCCCCTNAGTATGAAATACCAATATTTGTATTAGCTTGGGGTGTAATTCTTGCAGGCTTTTTGCAATTATTAATTCAATATTTTCCTTTAGCAACTNTAGGAAGAATGCCAAAACCAACCTGGGACATAAATAATAAAGGNTTAAAAAAATTTTTAGTTCTTATCTTGCCAGCAATTTTAGCTGGTGGTATTACTCAGATAAACTTATTAATAGATACTATTTTTGCATCTTTGCTGGAAACTGGTAGTCCAACCTGGCTGTATGTTTCGGATAGGCTTATTCAACTTCCAATGGGCATCTTTGCTATAGCAATCGGCACAATTTTATTACCTACATTGTCTAAACTAGACNCAAAAAATGAGAAAGGTGAATTTATATCAGCTCTCAATAAAGGGCAAAGATTTGTTTTTTTTATAAGCATGCCCTGCTTTATAGGCCTATTTTTCTGCGCTGAGGATATTATTAGCNCAATCTTTCTTAGAGGTGAATTTTTGGTTTTAGATGTTTATAAGTCATCTTATAGTCTTATGGCATTCTCTATTGGACTGCCTTTCTTCATGTTAATGAAAGTATTAACCCCAGCATTTTTTGCCAGGAAAGATACNAAAACTCCAATGTTTGTTGCATTAATTTCATTGATTTTAAATGCTTTTCTTAATTATATTTTAGCATTTGTGTTCGATTATGGTCATGTGGGAATTGCTATCGGNAGCTCTGTTGCNGCATTAATAAGTGTNTTAATTCTTGAAGTTATATTAATAAAAAGTGGATANGTAAAAGTGAATTTTAAATTTAATAAATTTAATCTTGCGATATTAGCAGGCCTACTAGCTCTTTTGNTTTTTGTTTACAATTTTTCTAATTTAANTGATTTTATTTCCATGACACAATTAGAGAGATTTTTATATTTATTTNTCGAAGTCTTTACGGCAATGATTATTTATTTCCTTACAGTAAGGATATTTTTTGGTAAATCTATATTAAAAGAACTTAATTAAAATGTACTTAATTCGCGGACAGCACAACCTTGATCTTTTTAATAAAAAATATCCTAGTGAAAAACTATGTGGCACTATTGGGAATTTTGATGGACTTCATTTAGGCCATCAATCAATCTTNAACAAAATTAAACTCAACTCTAAAAAGTATAAAGCTAAAACAATTGTTTTTTTTACAGAGCCACATGCTGCTGAATACTTTGCAGACANTCAAAAAAAAGATATTCAAGCNCCACCAAGAATATTTTCATGGAGAAAAAAAGTGATGCTCCTTAGGGATTATCACATCGATTTTGCATGTTTTTTAAAATTTAATAATTCATTGAGAACAATGTCNCCAGATGCTTTCATATCAGAAATACTAGATTCAATTAATCTAGTAAGCTTTACGGTTGGNGATGACTTTAAGTTTGGTGCTAATAGAAAAGGAGATACTGATTTGCTCAGAAAATGGGGCGCTAAAAAGAATATATTAGTTGAAAATACTGATACTTTTTTATTTGAAGACAAAAGAGTAAGCAGCACAAGAATAAGAGAAGCATTGCTTGAAAATAATTTTCTTCTTGCAGAAAAAATGCTAGGCCGACCATATGTTATTTCAGGAAAAGTTGTTCATGGACANCACTTGGGCAGAACAATTGGAATTCCAACCGCTAATNTTTGGTTNCCAAAACAAAAATTGCCAATCGATGGAGTATANGCTGTTGAATGTAATTTAAATAATGAAGTTATTTTTGGAATTGCTAATATGGGTTTACGTCCGACAATAGGAGGTGATTCGCCTGTACTAGAGGTTCATCTATTTAATTTTAACAAAAGTATATATTCACAAAGATTAGATATAAAATTCATTGAAAAAATAAGAAATGAAAAGAAATTTGATAATTTAGACATGCTAAAATCTCAAATTCAAAAGGATATATCAAGAGCAAAGTTAATTATAGAAAAACAAAATGGCAAATAACTATAGAGATACTTTAAATCTTCCAGAAACAGATTTTTCAATGAAGGCTGGATTGCCAAGGAAAGAGCCAGAAATCCTCGATTTTTGGAATAAAAACAGTATTTATAAAGAAATTAGAAATAAATACAAAAATAAAGATATATTTTTACTTCATGATGGACCGCCNTATGCAAATGGCCCAATTCATCTAGGACACTCTGTAAATAAAATACTTAAAGACATAACAATTAAATATAAAACTATGCTTGGGTATGATGCACCTTTTATTCCAGGCTGGGACTGTCATGGATTACCAATAGAGCTGAATGTTGAAAAAAAATATGGAAAGAAAAGCGACCTAGTCAAAAATAAGGAAAGTTTTCAAAACGCATGTAAAGATTATGCAGATAGCCAAATTACAATTCAAATGGAAGATTTTAAAAGATTAGGTGTTTTTGGTGATTGGAGTAATTCGTACAAAAGCTTAAATTCATCTTTTGAAGCTGATATTGTAAGATCACTTGGATCAATTTTTGATGCTGGGCATATTGAAAAGGGCGAAAAACCTGTTCATTGGTGTCAAGACTGTTCCTCAGCTCTTGCAGAAGCNGANGTAGAATATTTAAATAAAACTTCAAAATCAATAGATGTTGCATTCAATGTAAAAAAAGATTGTGTTGAAAATTTAAAAAAGACNTTTAATTATAGCAACCTAGAAGCAATTTCTTTCATAATATGGACAACAACTCCATGGACAATTCCATCAAATGTAGCTGTATGTATAAATCCAGCATTAAAATATTCATTAATAAATNTAAAAGATAATCATTATGTAATTGCATCTGAGATGATTGATNAGTGCATTAATCGATGGAATGTTGANATACAGGTANTAGCTGAGATCGATGGCTCCACTATACAAGATATAAAACTTGAACATCCTTTTATTGANAGAGATTCAATTTTATTGCACGGGGACCATGTTACTACTGAAGCTGGTACAGGTTGCGTTCATACTGCGCCTGCTCACGGATTGGATGACCATTTAATATGTAAAAAACATAATATAAAAACAATTAACGCATTAAATAATTTAGGATTTTTCAAAAATGAGNTTGAATTTATTGCTGGACTTCCTCCAATTAAAGCAGACAGCCTAGTTATAGAAAAACTTTTANAAACAAAATCAATTATTAATGTTGAGGATTATCACCATTCATATCCCCATTGCTGGCGTCATAAAACTCCATTGATATTCACTTCAACCCCTCAATGGTTTATATCGATGAAGAAAAATGANTTATTAAGTCTAGCCAAAAAAAGTGTTGTCAATGTAGATTGGGAGCCTTCTTGGGGTCTGCAAAGAATTGAATCTATGTTGGAGGATAGACCTGATTGGTGTATATCACGTCAACGAAATTGGGGAGTACCAATTACACTTGTTGTTCATAAAGAAACTGGTGAAATCCATCCAAAGCAGTCAGAACTTTTTGAAATTTTTGCAGATTTAATTGAGACTGANGGCATATCAGTATGGGATAAATTAGATCTAAGCAAATATATTAGTGACTCAGAAGAATACATTAAAATTACAGACTCACTAGATGTGTGGTTTGATTCTGGTGTCACACANTCAGCTGTTTCATCAAAAATATTCGGTAAAAATATTNTTGCAGATCTCTATCTTGAGGGTTCAGATCAACATAGAGGATGGTTTCAATCTTCACTATTGACAAGTATTGCTATGAGGGGAANGCCACCATATAAAGCAGTTTTAACTCATGGTTTTGTTGTTGATGAGAATGGNAAGAAACAATCAAAATCATTAGGTAATGTAGTTTCCCCACAGAAAGTCTGGGATAGTCTTGGAGCTGATATTTTAAGACTATGGGTAGCTTCAACTGATTTTAGAAGTGAAATGGTTGCATCTGACGAGATACTTAAAAGAACNTCTGATCAATATCGAAGAATTAGAAATACATTTAGATTTATTCTTGGAAATCTAAATGATTTTTCAGAAGGTAAGAGAATTAACTCTGATGATTTAATTGAGCTTGATAAGTGGATTTTAAATACATTATATGATCTTGAAAAAAAAGTTCTCAGACACTATGAAACATACTCTTATCATAAAGCAGTTCAAGTTATACATAATTTTTGTGTAAATGAATTAGGTGGAATATATNTAGACATAACAAAAGACAGGTTATATACCTGCAAAAAAGATTCTCANGCTAGAANATCTTGTCAGACAGCTTTAGANGAAATTTTAAATATCTTAGTTAGACTTATAGCACCAATTCTTTCATATACAGCTGAAGAAATATGGCAATCTGCTCCAAATTTAAAATGTCAAAATAAATCTATTTTTTTAACAGAATTTACTAATCAAAAATCTGCAATAATTTCAGAAATTTCAGATAGCGATTGGAAAAGAATATTCTCAATTAAAGAAGAGGTTAATCAAAAGATTGAAAACTTGAGAAATGAAAACAAATTAAAAGGATCTCTNGATGCCATTGTAAAAATAAGAGCAAATGAAGATGATAAAAAAATACTTGATAAGCTTGAAGAAGAACTGCATTTTCTTCTCATTTCATCAGATGCTCATACTGAATTAAGCAATGATATTCTNATTGAAATAGAAATCTCAAAAAATCAAAAATGTGTTCGATGTTGGCANCGAAAAAACTCAGTTGGAAAAAATAAATCGTATGAAGATCTTTGCATNAGATGTGTAGAAAATATTGAAGAAGNTGGAGAAAATAGAAGATTTGTTTAATTTTAAAGTTTTAACTCTAATAATCATTTTAATTTCTGCAGATCTCATGACAAAAGGATTAGCTATAGCAAATTTATCAATGGGCGTTTCAAATGATTTTTTNNNCCCTTTTATCGAACTTCTTTTAATAAATAATTATGGTGTAGCATTTGGGGTTTTTGATAGCGGTGGCTCAACATCATCAAAAATTTTATTGATATTAGGTATCTTGATTTTGTTTTACTTATTTTATCTTCTTACTAATGANGAAAATAAAAAAAAGAAAATTGCTTTGAGTATTATTCTTGGAGGAGCAATGGGTAACATAATAGATAGGGCACTAAATGGTTTTGTGACAGACTTCTTACACCTTAAAGTAAACAATTTTTCATTCTTTATATTTAATTTGGCTGATGTATTTATAACAATTGGAGCAGTTTTGATTATATACTTTGAAATTAAGATAAACACNATAAATGTCAAAACAAATTAAACTTGCAAATCCTAGAGGTTTTTGTGCCGGCGTAGATCGTGCAATNGATATTGTTAACAAAGCTTTAGAAATCTATGGCGCTCCAGTATATGTAAAACANGAAGTTGTGCACAATAAAGTTGTAGTTGAGGATCTTAAAAACAGAGGTGCTATTTTTGTTGAAGAAATCAATGAAATACCAAATGACTCATTGGTCATTTTTAGTGCTCATGGNGNATCAAGCAAAGTAGAAGAAGAAACAAAGCTCAGAAATTTACACTTTTTCGATGCAACTTGCCCTTTAGTTACAAAGGTACATATGGAGGTAAGAAAGCATGCTAATGCTGAAAAAGANATTATTCTCATTGGACATGAAGGACACCCTGAGGTNGAAGGTACCATGGGTAGACATGTGAACACACAAAATAGCTCAATATATTTAGTCCAAAACGAAAACGATGCAAAAAATATTACTGTGAATAAAGCAGAACAATTGGCTGTTGTTACACAAACAACTCTAAGTGTTGATGAAACAAAGTCTATAATTTCAATTTTAATAGATCGTTTTCCAAATATAACAATCCCAAAAAAAGANGANATCTGTTATGCAACACAAAACAGACAAGATGCAGTCAAACAGTTAGCATTGGAGTCTGACTTTATGATTGTGGTTGGATCAAAAAATAGTTCTAACTCGAATAGATTAAAAGAACTAGGAGANAAATGTGGCTGTAAATCAGTTCTTATTGATGCCTTCGATGACTTAGACCTTANTAANTTAATGAATTATTCAAGAATTTCTATAACTGCAGGCGCATCTGCACCGGAATCCAGAGTAATTGAAATTGCAAAATCTTTGGAATCTTTTATTGGAGCAAAGATTGTTGAGCACGGAGAGGACAATGAAAATATTTTCTTTAAACTCCCCCCAGGACTGAGATAAATGTTAATTGAAAATCATATTTTCAAAGATACAAAATTTATTCAATCACCAAATTTTAATGAAAGACCNAATGAATCTGACATAAGATTAATTGTAATTCATTCTATAAGCCTGCCTCCAAACGNATATGGAGGAGATTATGTTGAAAAATTTTTCTTAAATAAACTAGACTTCAAAGATCATAAATATTTTGAAAATATTGTTGATTTGAAAGTGTCATCTCACATATATATNAAGCGTACAGGTGAGATTTTACAATTTGTCCCTTTNAATAAAAGAGCTTGGCATGCCGGAAAGTCATCTTATGATGGAGTTGCAGATTGTAATGATTTTTCAATTGGAATTGAGCTTGAAGGAATGGATAATGATGAATACACAAACAACCAATACCATGCTTTNATACAAGCAACCAAAGTAATTATAAAAAACTATNCTTTNATCACCAAAGATTTAATATTAGGTCATTCTGACATCTCTCCTGATAGAAAAACAGATCCTGGTTTAAAATTTAATTGGGATAGATTTTTAGATTCATTATGATTAATCAAAGTAANATTAAAATAATTTCATTTGCTGGTTACGGTTTTGCATCTGGTCTCCCTTATGTACTGATTGTNATGACACTTACAGCATGGTTAAGAGATATCGGAATGGATCTTAGCGTGATTGGCTTTATGACATGGGCAACTTTTACGTATTCATTTAAGTTCTTATGGGCTCCATTTGTTGATAGATTCTCAATACCCATTCTAAATTTTTTTGGTGCAAGAAGAAGTTGGATAATTTTAATGCAACTAGTAATTTTTATTTCACTTCTCGTAATATCCGACTCTGATCCTCAAAAAAATATTTCCTTCTTTGCTGCTGTTGCAATTATTATAGCTTTTGCAGGCTCAATCCAAGATATCGCTATAGATGCATATAGAATAGAAAGTGCTCAAATATCTGATCAAGGAAANCTAGCAGCGGGATANCAATTTGGATATAGAATAGCCATTTTAGTTGGGTCCTCTCTTGCTTTCATCTTTGCTGCTAATTACTCTTGGTCACTTGCATACAAATTAATGGCTTTTTTAATGCTCATAAACATGTTCACAACAATCATTATTTCATCAGAGAAAAAGAATCATAATCTNAAGAAATTAAATCACATCAATACAATAATTGATCCTCTAAAAGATTTTTTCAAAAGATTTGGGATNAAAATGGCAGCAATATTACTTTTTATTATAGCNACCTATAGGCTTACTGACATAGTTATGGGACCAATGGCAAATCCTTTTTATATTGATATGGGATATACACTGGAAGAAATTGGATATGTTGTAAAGGTAGTGGCTTTGATAGCAACAATATTAGGTGTTTTTGTNGGGGGAATATTTATTAAAAGACTTGGCTTATATAACTCATTATTGATTGGTGCAATTCTTGTAATGGTAACAAANTTATTTTTCTCAATATCAGCAATTAGTGATAAAAACTTGTTTGTTTTGGCAAGCATTGTTGCCTCNGATAGTTTTGCAGCTGGAGTTGTAGGCACTGTTAATATTACTTTTTTGACAAGCCTTGTTTCTTCAAAATATACCGGATTTCAATATGCACTTTTAACCTCAATTATGACCTTNACGGGCACTTTTTTTAAAGGCTTTTCTGGGTTGATAGTTGAAAATTTTCAAAATGTATATGGTTTCAATTATGGATGGATGTGTTTTTATATATTTACTTCTCTTNTAGCAATTCCATCAATAATATTGATTTTTAGAAATAAAAATTTNTTTAGTTAATGCGGTATCTATTTAAATATATTTTTTATNTTTCAGTTTTGATNGTATTTTTTTTGAGCATAGTAAATGCATCAGACATCGAAATGTTTGCAAGATTATCCTTTTTATCTGATAAAGCAGTGCACGGATTAATATATTTTTATTTAACTTTTATTGGATTGTTATCAAAATTTAAAATTAANGATATAAGCATAGCTTCATTAATATTTTTGTTTGGATTCATAATCGAAATAATTCACTATTTTCATCCTTATAGATATTTTGAATATTTTGACTTACTTGCAAATCTAATTGGGGTTACAATTGCGCTGCTAATTTTTAAATTAAAAAATATTTATTAATCTATTGATTTATATTTTTTAGCCCATAATTAGTTGATAAGTTAAATTACTCATTTTATATGGAGAGATAAATGAATTTAAGACCCTTACATGATAACGTTCTTGTTAAAAGAACAGAAGAAGAAGAAACATCTTCTGGAGGCATCATTCTGTCTGGCTCAGCAAAGGAAAAACCTTCACAAGGTGAAGTTGTTGCAGTCGGACCTGGAAAAGTTTCTGATGCAGGTGATTCAATTGCCATGAATGTATCAGTTGGAGATACAGTCATTTTTGGACAGTATGGTGGAAATGAAATTAAGTTAAANGGTGAAGAGTATCTAATCTTAAGTGAGAGAGATATCTTNGGTGTTGTAGAATAAATTTAGAGNAAATTAGGAGATAAAATATGTCAGCTAAAGATGTAAAATTTGGGGATAGCGCAAGAACACAAATGCTTGATGGTGTTAATACACTTGCTAATGCTGTCAAAGTAACGCTTGGGCCAAAAGGAAGAAATGTTGTTTTAGACAAATCTTTTGGCGCACCAACTGTAACAAANGACGGTGTATCTGTTGCNAAAGAAATTGAACTAGAGAATAAATTCGAAAATATGGGAGCACAAATGTTAAAACAAGTTGCTTCACAAACCTCTGATGAGGCTGGNGATGGNACAACTACAGCAACTGTTCTTGCTCAATCAATAGTTAATGAGGGTAACAAATCTGTGGCTGCTGGAATGAATCCTATGGATTTAAAAAGAGGCATTGATAAAGCAGTAACTGCAGCTGTTGAGCATGTGAAAGGANTGAGTGTTCCATGTACTGATGATAAAGCAATTGCACAAGTTGGAACAATTTCAGCCAATGGTGATATTGCAGTAGGTGAAATAATTGCTGAAGCAATGGAAAAAGTTGGTAAAGAGGGTGTTATTACAGTCGAGGAAGGTAGCGGAATTGAAAATGAGCTTGATGTGGTNGAGGGAATGCAATTTGATAGAGGTTACNTATCACCTTACTTCATTACTAATCAAGATAACATGACAGTGGAATTAGATTCTCCTNATATTCTTTTATTTGATAAAAAAATATCTAATATAAGAGANTTGCTTCCATTNCTTGAGTCAGTCGCTAAGGCAGGGAAGCCTCTTCTAATAATTGCTGAGGACATCGAGGGNGAAGCCCTAGCAACATTAGTGGTAAATAACCTCAGAGGAATCGTAAAAGCTGCTGCATGTAAAGCACCTGGCTTTGGAGACAGAAGAAAGGCAATGTTAGAAGACATTGCTATATTAACTGGCGGGACAGTAATATCTGAAGAGGTTGGCTTGTCTCTTGAGGGTGCTTCAGTCGAGGATTTAGGAACATCTAAAAGAGTTGTATTGAATAAAGATAATGCAACAATTATTGATGGAGCGGGTGATGAATCCGCTATTGCTACAAGAGTTAATCAAATTAGAGCTCAGGTTGAAGAAACAACTTCAGACTATGACAAAGAAAAACTCCAAGAAAGAGTTGCAAAACTTGCTGGCGGGGTTGCNGTAATTAAAGTNGGTGCTGGATCTGAGGTGGAAATGAAAGAGAAAAAAGCAAGAGTTGAAGATGCACTTCACTCAACAAGAGCAGCAGTTGAAGAGGGTGTTGTGCCTGGAGGTGGCTCAGCATTAATTAGATGTCTTGAAGCAGTATCAAAGATCAAAGGTGATAATGATGACCAAAATGTTGGTATCAACATTGCTAGAAAAGCTTTNGAGGCNCCATTAAGACAAATTGTTTCTAATGCTGGAGAAGAGCCTTCAGTGATAGTAAATAAAGTNATAGATGGCAAAGATTCTTATGGATTTAATGCTGCAACAAGTGAATTTGGAGATATGATAGAGATGGGTATTCTTGATCCAGCTAAGGTTACAAGAACNGCTCTCCAAGCTGCAGGTTCAGTAGCAGGTATGATGATCACGACCGANGCTATGGTCACAGATATACCTAAAGATGATACACCAATGCCACCAATGCCAGACATGGGCGGCATGGGCGGCATGGGCGGNATGATGTAACAATCACTTTACTTTCAAAAAAATGGGGCAAAACGTCCCATTTTTTTTGTATAATNAAAACAAGGACAACAATTATCTGTTTGGAGTTAAAACAATGAGATTACTTTATTTATTACCAATTTTTTCAATAAATTTATTTGCCCACATAACCAATGATATTCATGTGCATTTAAATAATTTCTTTTTATATTTTTCATTAATCACTCTCGTAGTTTTTATTAGAGTGNTATACAGGAGGTTTGTATGAAAATTAATCAAGCANAAGCACATTGTGACATTCCATGTGCAGTTTATGATCCGGCGGTAGCACAATATGCTGCCTTAAGTGTTTTAAGGTTTTTAGATTTAATTTCTGAAATGCCTGAAAAAANTGAGTCAAAAAAAGATCTTGCTCATTTAACAAGAATCATTCAACAAAAAGAAGAGCATGCTATTGAAGTAAAAGATGCAGTTAGAACAATATGGGGCGATTATTTTAAAGAACCTCATATGGAGAAATTTCCTGAAATTCACGAGCTNTCACATTCTATAATGATGACAGCATCTAAATGTAAACAAGATATTGATAGACAAAATGGAGTTGACCTTATTGAGAAAGTAAATCGTTTCGCTGAAATCTTTTGGACAACGAAAGGGGTCGAAACAATTACAAAAAAATCACTAAATCCACCTCATCTTGATTTGGTAATGCCAATCCATAGTGATTAATTTTTATAAAGTTAGTGGGTCTAGTATGACCCCTAACTTTAANAATAAAGATATCGTATTAACCCATCGCTTTTTTAGAGTTTTAAAAAAAGATGATGTTGTAGTTATCAGAGATTTAGAGCTAGGAATTGTCATAAAGAGAATTAAGCATGTCGATAAATTGCATTTAAATGTAGCAAGCGACAATAATACTTACAATTCGCCTACAAATAATAAAAAATATAAACTCAATCAAGTTATTGGGAAGGTTTTATTTAAAATGTAATGCTTAAATTTTAAGAACTTTAATTTTAGAAATTAAATTATCATCAAAATCAATTATTTCAAACCTATATCCATCAATCTCAATACATAAATTAGCCTGAGGTATTTGATCTAAATACTCTGTAATCAAACCATTAATAGTTTTAGAATTGTACTCAGGTATATTCCATTTAAGAAAATTATTAAGATCTCTAATTTTTGAATTACCATCTGTTATAACTGAACCGTCTTTTAACTTGATGAATTCTTTTTCAAGATCTTCAATATCAGAACCAAATTTTCCTACGATTTCCTTAAAAATATCTTCTATTGAAATAAGCCCTTGAATTTCTCCATATTCATCTACAACCAATCCTAAACTTTGATCATTTGATAAAAATTCCCTCAATTGTTTCATTAAAGCAGTTGACTGAGAAACGAAATATGTTTTTTGAAGAATATCTTCATATTGTTCATCTTGCTCAATTTTGCTGATAAATGAATGNGAGTCTTTTAAATGAAGTATTCCAACAATTTCNTCTATAGAATCTTTAAAAACTGGCATTCTGGTATATTCTGATGATTCAATAATCTTTGTAGCCATCTCAACATTTTGATTAATATCAATCCCAATTACTTCCGAAGTTGGTACCATAATGTCCTCTACAACAAGCTCCTCCATTCCCAAAACTGATGAAAGCATTTTTCTATATTGCTTTGGAATTAGGTCACCNGACTCCTCAAGTAAAGTTCTTAACTCCTCGGTATTTAAACTATCATTNAGAGACGCNTCTTTCGCATTTAAATTAAATATNTTTAATAAGTGCCTACTAATAAAATTTGTAAGCAAAATAAGNGGTTTAAAAATAATAAGAACTATTTTTAAGAAAAATGCTGTTCGGGTTGCAAAACTTTCAGGCTTAATTGCTGCCATTGTCTTTGGTGTAATTTCTGAAAATATTAAAATAACAATCGTTAAAATTATNGATCCTAATAAAACATTTCCNCCNAAATATTCAATCATAATAATTGTTACTATTGCAGAGGCTAAAATATTGGCAAAGTTATTTCCTACTAATATTGCAGAAAGTAATTCATCAGGTTTTTTTAGAAGCTCCAAGGCCCTTTGAGCGCTCTTTTGNGATTTTTTTGATAAGTTTTTTAATTTAATTTTATTTGCAGCCATCATTCCAGTCTCAGATCCTGAAAACAGACCACTAATTACTAACAAAGATACTAAAGTTATGATTAATGTTACTAATGTAGATTCATCTTGCATCGTTATTAAGTTACTAGAAAAGAATTCATAAAATAGGCCGCCAAAACTGCCCACATAGAAACAAATAGACTTCTCGTNGCATATTTTATTGGAAAACTAAAAAATTTTATCCCAATCAATGTTATNACAAATATCAACCATGCTATAAATGTAAACAAGGCTTTAAAAATAAGATTTGCGGTAAAAACTGATTGCATTGTAAGACCTGAAACTAACGCAAGAGAGAGAAATAAAAGACCCAATCCCAAAATTTTAAATACAACTTTATAATATTTTTCTACTGGGAAAGGCTCTACACTGATAAGATCTCCTTTTTTGACTTTTCGAACCATTCTTTCGAGAATTATAATTTCATTATACGCAATAAATAANATTAATAAGCTCAAACCTGTAACCATAAAATGAATGGTAGGCATCAAAGAAATTATGTTGTATGTCATCAAATAAATAAAAATATAAGAAACAATAGATACTATTGAAGAAATATATANGGATTTTGCACTTTTATAAGCAATCCTTATAAAGAAATAAATAACTATACTTATAGTAACTTGTGTAATAAAACTCATTAAACCTTAGATTAAAAAAAACTTTGCACAATAATACTATCAATATTAGCAAGGTTAACCTAAAATACACATCTTTTTAAACAAAATATGAATTTATAGTATGGTAATTATAAGATTGGCAAGAAGCGGGGCTAAAAAGAATCCCTACTACTTTATTACAGTTGCAGATGAAAGAAAACCNAGAGATGGGGCTTTTATAGAACGTTTAGGGTTCTTTAATCCTTCAGCAAAAGGTCAAGAAGAAAGGCTAAGAATAAACTTAGAAAAGATTAATGACTGGATTGAAAAAGGTGCTCAGNTTAGCGATAGGGTTAACTCTTTAATAAAAGAAGCNAATTTATCACCAGAGGAATACCAAGCAAAAATTGATGCCAAGAAATCTAAAGCAGAAGCTAAAAAGGCGGCTNTTGCCGCAAAACTTGCTGAAGAAGCTGAAGAGGCTGCTTCAGANGCTGAAGNAGGATCAACAGAGGAAGCATCAGCAGAAGCTCCNGTAGAAGAAGNAGCACCAGCAGAAGAAGCTCCAGTAGAAGAAGANGCNCCANCAGAAGAGGAAGCANCAGCAGAAGAAGCTCCAGNAGAAGAAGNAGCAGCNGAAGAAGCTCCAGCAGAAGAAGCTCCAACAGAAGAAG
>PBKI01000007.1 GCA_002721385.1 Gammaproteobacteria bacterium | reverse complement strand
ACGGACTGTATGTTTTGCCGCTGACCAAGTTCCAAAAAGGGGGCTTGGAGAGTACATAAATTTTTTTAATAAAGAAGCCTATACAACAACACTTGTCCAGAGTCTTGCTGCAAAAACTCATGCGCCAGTAATTTATTTCTTCATATCATCAGATATTAACAACTTCTTATATATTTCACTAAAACAATGTAATAATGCAATTTATGATGATAGTAAGTCCCAACTATTATTAAATAATGATATAGAAAATATTATAAGAATTAGACCGACAGACTATTCATGGGAATACAAAAGATTTAAAAGAAATAAAACAGACAGCAGTGATCCCTATATTAATATATGATTATTTTGACCAAAACATTGGCGTTAAAATAACAAGCAATGTAAAGATTTCTAATCTTCCTAATAGCATTGCAAATGCGAGTGTAAGTTTTGAAAAACTATTAATATTTGCATAGTTATCTGAAACACTTCCAATGCCAGGACCAAGATTATTAAGACATGCCCCAACTGCAGAAAATGCTGTCTCCAGATCTAAGCCTGATATTAAAACAGCAAGCAGCAAAAGCATGAAAGATATTACGTATATTGAAAAGAAACCCCAAACAGATGTAGCAACATTATCATCAACACTTCTTGCACCAATTTTTAGAGTAACAACAGAGCTGGGATGAATAATTTTCATAATATTTGAATATGCATGATTAAGCATTATCATGACCCTCCACGACTTAACCCCTCCTCCAACAGAGCCGGAGCATGCTCCAATAAATGCTCCTATTAGAAGTAAAAATGAAATAGAAAGAGGCCAGTCAGCTGAAGTTGATGTAGTAAAGCCTGTTGTGGTCACAGTAGAGACGGTATGAAACATAAGATCTCTTAAACCAATACTTGAACTTTCATTAGAAATCATGTTTATTATGTAACAAGCTACAAAGATAATGAAAATCAATGAAAGAAAAAACCTAAATTCTGGGTCGTAAAAATATTTAAAAACCTTATTTTTAAAAAAAGCAAAGTAATGTAATGCAAAACTNAAAGACGATAAAAGCATAAATAGAATACAAACAAGCTCAATTGATANGCTATTNAAATATCCAATACTATCGTTGTGTGTTGAAAATCCTCCTATTGCAACAGTAGACATAGAATGNGCCACTGAATCAAAAAGACTCATTCCAGCCAAATAATAAAGAAGCGCACAAACTACCGTTAATACAAAGTAAATAATCCATAAAGCCTGTGCTGTTTCTTTTATTCTTGGGGTAAGCTTCTGCTCACCCATAGCTCCAGGGATTTCAGTTTTATAAATCTGACCCCCACCNATACCTAAAAGAGGCATTACAGCTATCGCAAGCACAATTAACCCCATGCCACCCATCCATTGAAGCAGTTGTCTGTAGAGCAGCAGTGATTCTGGTAAATTTTCTAAATTCGATATTACAGTCGCGCCNGTAGTTGTNATTCCAGATGTTGATTCAAATAAAGAATCAACTATATCCATACCATACAAATAAAAGGGAATCGATCCAGCAATAGATAGAACTATCCAGAACATAACTATTATCACAAAGCCATCTTTTTGACTTAGCTCATTTTTAATGTTTCTTGTTAACATCAGTCCAATTAGGCCTAACACAGCAACAGTGATAAAAGTTGTTGTAAAAATACTTAAAGCACCATCTTCATAAATAACAGATATAAATATAGGAATAATATAAGTAGCACTGAAAAGAAGAACCAGTATGCTAAATAAATTAATTATTGACTTCGGATTCATTAATTAGTTTTAAATAAAACCTCAACTTCTGACATCATATCTTTATTAGCAAGAAATATGATTAGATGATCTTCTAAGCAAAGCTCAACGTCTGCCTCAGGCATTATAAGAGTACCATGTCTTATTACAGCTCCTATTGAAGCCCCTTCAGGTAATGGTATTTCGTTTATTGGTTTACCAAAAAGGTGTGAAGTGTCTTCATTTGCATGCACAACACCCTCAACAGCCTCAGCACCAGTATCCATTTTAAGCAANACATCTTGAGCAACATCACTTTCTCGGAGATCTTGCAAAACAGATGAAACGGTTAGCCTGTATGGCGCAATATAAGTATCAATAAATCCTGGAACNAAACCAAGATAAGAAGGGTTGTTTAAGATAATCATTGTTTTTTTGGCACCCATCTTTTTTGCCAAAAGAGAAGACATTAGATTTGTTTCATCATCATCTGTTAAAGCACAAAAGACATCGATATTAGAAATATTTTCACTTTTTAACAANTCTTCATCAGTTGCTGACCCATGCAAAACAATAGTCTTGTCTAATCTTTTTGAAAGAGCTTTNCATTTATCTTCATTTGAGTCTATTAATTTAGTTTTGTATTTATCCTCTATCTCACTTGCAAGAGAGTAACCAATTTTTCCTCCGCCTATAATCATTATTCTTGAGTAAATTTCTTCCTTATCCCTAAACTCATTTACAATCTGGTCGACGTTATTTGATGAAGAAATGAAATATACCTCATCACCTTCTTTAATTATTGTTTCACCTGATGGTATAAATGGTTTGCCTTTCCTATATATTGAAGCAATAAAAGCGTCTGTATTTGGCATATCATCTTTTATGCCTTTTAGCTCTCTTCCAACCAACTTACCTTTTTTTCTGGTTTTTACACTTACTAAATTAACCTTTCCACCTGCAAACTCCTCTATTTGTTCTGTTCCNGGATGCATAATTAATTCTTTAAGATGATTCATTACCTCGTTCTCTGGACTAATTACCATATCGATAACATTTTCGCCAAAGATTTCTAAATCAGATGAATATGATTTTTCGGACAAGCGACAAATAGTCTTCTTAACATTAAATTTATTTTTAGCAACCTGACATCCAATAATGTTTACTTCATCACTTGATGTTACCGCAATAACAGTTGTTGATTCGTCAGCACCAGCTTTTTTTATAGAAAGGGGGTGAGCTGCGTGACCTTCAATTGTCATTATATCTAATTTTTCTTCAATTGATGACAGAGTAGATTTGTCAAGATCAATAATAGCAACATCATAGTTGTTATTAACTAATGCTCTGGCTAGACTTCCGCCAACACGACCAGCACCTAATATTAGGACTTTCATAATGTGTAAATTAAACCTCTTTTAAGACAATTAAAAGGTTTATGCAAAAATATTTTTTATGTAAAAAAATTTTTGTAAGAATTAAATGCATCGCTAGATGATATAATTTTTTTATTTGGAAATTGTAAGTTAGTGATTACTATTATTTTATCCTTTGTATTTACTGATATTCCNTTNCTATCAAAATTAGAAATAGTCCCGGGATTGCCATCACTTTTCTTATCAGAAACGAACATACTATGTATTTTAATAAGTTTTNCTTTATGTAAAAATGATGACTTAGGCCATTCTTTGTATGCTCTAAATGAATTAAAAATACTTTGACTGTTCTGATTAAAATCTAATAANCCATCTGATTTTATTATTTTATTACAATAGCTAGCCTTACTATCATCTTGATTAACAATTTGAATTTTGGAGGATTTGATATTTTGTAAAACAGAATTTAAAAATCTTATCGANATCTTTGTCAATTTANTCTCNAGAGAAATTTTGTCATCGTTTTCNGATATCTTGCATTTAAAAATATCAATGATTTCTCCTGCATCTANATCATCAGNCATTCTCATAAAAGTAACCCCAGTTTCAGAATCACCATTTATCAATGCTGATTGGATAGGTGAGGCGCCTCTATACTTTGGCAATATTGAAAAGTGTATATTTAATGGTATTAATTTTGGTTGATTTAGAAGCCACGTAGGCAAAATTCTTCCGTAAGCGACTACTATTAGTAAATCTATGTTAAGTTCAATAANNTCTTGCTTGAAACCTGCGCTATTAAGGTTATGTGGTTTAAATATTTTGATATTAGAGCTTTTCGCTACTTTTGATACATAAGATTGATAAAGCTNGGNGCCTCTCTTGCCTCTTTTGTCAGGTTGAGTAATTACNCCTTTTANATTCACTTCTTCAATTTTTAGTAGTGATTCTAAAATCNTTGACGAGCTTTCAGGCGTTCCCGCAAATAATATATTCATTTATNNTAAAATCTTNTATTTTCTCTTATTTTCNTTTAAAAGACGCTTTTTGACTCTATCTCTTTTAAGAGCACTAACATAATCAACCATTAATTTCCCATCAAGGTGATCTATTTCATGTTGAATACAAATAGTTAACATCCCCTCTGGTATTATACGGTGCTCTTCACCCTTTAAATCTTGCCACTTAAGCTCAATATTATCTGGCCTTGATATGCTTTCATTAAAACCCGGTATTGATAGACATCCTTCTTCAAATTCAACAAATTTATGTACTTTATTAACTTTATATTCCGGGTTAACAAAAACCATGGGTTCATTTCCATCAGGTGACAAATCCATAACTACAAGACGTATATGCTTGTCCACTTGCGTTGCTGCAAGACCAATTCCATTAGCATCATACATGGTATAGAGCATATCCTCTGATAGTTTTTGTAGACTTTTGTCGAATTTTTTAACCTTTTCTGCCACAATTCTAAGATTTGGGTTCGGAAAAATTAAAATTTTCAATTTCTTAGACATAAATAGTTGATTTTTATTGTACTTTTGAGATTATAATCTAGTTAAATATTAAGAGTACAAAAATATGACAAATTCAAATACACAAGTAGCAATAATTATGGGCTCTGACAGCGATTTACCTATTGTTGAGCCCAGTTTTTCAATATTAGACTCATTTGGTGTGAAATACACAAAAAATGTCATGTCAGCGCATAGAACTCCACATGATGTCATGGAATTGATAAAAAAGTCTGAAAATGATGGTTGCAAGGTATTCATTGCAGCGGCTGGTATGGCTGCTCACCTGGCAGGTGCAGTTGCTGCACATTCAACAAGACCTGTTATAGGCATTCCTATAGAGTCAGGTGGGATGGGCGGAATTGACTCATTGCTTTCAACTGCAATGATGCCTCCTGGTGTTCCAGTTGCAACAGTTGCAGTTGGAAAAAGTGGCGCTAAAAACAGTGCGATTCTAGCGGTGCAAATATTAGCAACTTCAGATGATGAGCTTGCAAAAAAGCTATTAGATTATAAAGAAAATATGAGAATGGAAGTTTTAGAAAAAAACAAAAAATTAAACTCTTAATTGAATAAAAATTCATTAGATATTTCTTCATCAATTAATTGGTTAAAATCAGGAAAAGTACTTATCCATCCTACAGAATCTATTTGGGGTCTTGGTTGCGATGCTTTTAATGAAAAAGCTTTTAATAAGATCTTTGAAATTAAAAAAAGAGAGCAACATAAGAGTTTTATTTTATTGTGCAGATCTTTAGATTTTCTTAATAAATATATTAAGAAAATTGATAAGAAAGACGAAAACTTATTAAAGCAAACATGGCCAGGACCCGTTACATTTTTAATAAATTATAATAAAAATATTCCAAATCATTTGAAAACAAACAACGGAAAAATTGCAGTAAGAGTAAGTAATCACTTACCCTTGAAACAACTATTAGAGGGATTTAATGGTTTCATGGTTTCGACGTCTGCTAATCTCTCTGGACAAAAAATTTTAGATAATCCTGATGATATTTTAAATTTTTTTAAATCACATGATCTTGCATATTTTAATGAAATACTTGGATCTAACAAAAGACCATCTAAAATAGTTGATCTTCATTCTAAAACTGTAATCCGTGAATAAAATATGATAAAAAATACCGAAGAGACTTTTCTTAATATTCAATCCCAAATAATTGACAAATTCTGCTCGTTCGAAGATAAAAATACAGCTGTTATTTCTGAAGACAAATGGGAAAGGGACGAAGGCGGTGGTGGAAAAACCTTTGTCATTGAGAATGGAATTTTCTTTGATAATTGCGCAGTAAATTTTTCATCTATTCAAGGCAACAATCTACCACAAACTGCACTGGCAAAGAGTCTTAAAAAAGATGCAAAATATGGCTACAAGGCGATGGGTGTATCAGTTATAACGCATCCAAAAAATCCTAATGTTCCAACCAGTCATATGAATGTAAGATTATTCGGAATTCTGAATAGTCAAAAGGAAATACATGATTGGTGGATAGGCGGCGGCTATGATTTAACACCATATATACCTTTCGAAGAAGATATAATCTCATGGCATTCTGCTGCAAAAGAATGTTTAAATAGTATTAACGTCAATTATTATCCAATTTTTTCCGATAATTGTAATAAATACTTCAAAATACCTCATAGAAATGAGCGAAGAGGGGTTGGCGGTATATTTTTTGATAATATTACTGATTTTTCTCTGGAAGATAGTGCGAAAATGCTTGAATCAGTGGCTCTTTCCTACCTAAATTCCTATATCAAAATTATGATCAGGCGGAAAAATCACAATTTTAATGATTTGCAAAAGGATTTTCAGCTAGTCCGAAGAGGAAGGTATGTCGAATTTAATTTAGTTTATGACAGGGGAACGCTTTTTGGGCTTCAATCCAATGGAAGAATTGAATCAATTTTAGCATCCCTGCCTTCACAAACTAAATGGGNGTATAAAAAAACAGATGAGCATAAAAGGCTTGAAAAAGNCCTCCTTGACGCGATAAACAAGGACTGGAATGTCTAAGGTATTCAAATTAGGTGTTGTTGGAAATCCTATAGAACACTCTTTATCACCGTTTATTCATTCAAGATTTTCTAGACAAACTAACATTAATATTGAATATCTACCATTTAAAGTTAGTAACGAGGATTTTTCAGGATTTGTGGAGGATTTTTTTAAGGACAATTCCGCTAAAGGTTTAAATATTACGCTCCCTCACAAAAAAGAAGCTTCATTGTTAGAAGGCACTATTTCTAAGGAAGCTAACTTTATTAATGCNGTTAATACAATTGTTAGAGACAACAAAAGAATATTTTTATATTCNACTGATGGTGAAGGATTTCTTGACGATATCCGAAATAAGGGATTCAACTTAAAAGATAAAAGAGTTCTAATAATTGGCGCGGGTGCTGCTGCAGAGAGCATTTTATATAAAGTTGCACAGAGCAGAACAAAAAATATAACTTTGTTTAATAGGACAGAAGAGAAAGCAATAGAACTTTCAAAAAAATACGGTCATTTTGCTTGTATAGATACCATCNTATCAAAGTCAAAAAAGTATGATTTAATCATTAATAGCAGTTCTGCAGGACTCACAGGTGAATTCAAACCAATTCAGAATGCCAAATTATCTAAAAATACAATTTTCTANGATCTTAATTATTCATTAGCTGATACGCCATTCTGCAAGTGGGCAAAAGCTNACTCAAACCATGTTCACGATGGTGTAGGTATGTTAGTTTTCCAAGCAGCTCATTCTTATAAGATGTGGTTNGGCATTTTGCCAGACACAGAGTCAGTATTAAAAGATATTAAGGAAATGAAAGAATGAAGAGATTTGTTCAATTTATTGCTGGGGCAATTTGTCCGGAATGCAAAAGCAAGGACACTATTGCGATAAATCCCTCTGATGATGTAATTTACTGCGTTAAGTGTGACTTTACCGAAAAAAGACCTGAAGCAAAAGATCTTAAAAAAAAATCAGAGATTAAAGTTGTCAATCTTCAAGATTTTAAAAAAAACAGAGACAAAAACTAATAGAAATATACCCGCCAAAAAGATATGATACATGCGAAAAATNTGTATTTTTTTTTTGTTGTATATATAAAAATGACTTATAATNCATCATAATTAATTTTTATTATTAAGACACACTTAATTTTGGGCGNAAAATGTTTTTTAAACTTTCAAAAACTTTCATGAAGAAAGCTATTTTTTCATCTCTACTATTTATTGCACCCGCAGCTTATGCTGACTGGTTTGCATTAAATATGACAAGAGGTATTACTGATATAAGTAATGAAGTTTTTGAATTGCACATGCTTATTTTTTGGATATGTGTTGCCATTGGTGCTGTGGTTTTCTCAATTATGTTTTACTCGATGTGGGCACACACTAAAGAAAAGAATCCAGTACCAGCAAAATTTCATGAAAATCATAAACTTGAGATTGCTTGGACCATTGTTCCTTTTCTTATATTAATAGCTATGGCTGTCCCAGCATCTAAAACACTTGTTAAAATATATGATGACGAAGCTGGAGATATAAACATTCAAGTTACTGGTTATCAATGGAAATGGCAGTATAGGTATCTTGAGGATGACGTTAGTTTTTTTGCCAATTTATCNACTGATTTAGATGAAATTTATAATTTAGTACCAAAGGGCGAAAACTACCTTCAAGAGGTTGATGAAATGGTAGTAATACCAGCTGGCAAGAAGGTTAGATTCTTAATAACAGCAAATGATGTTATTCATTCTTGGTGGATGCCAGCTTTTGCAATTAAACAAGATGCCATACCGGGATTCGTTAATACAGCTTGGACCATTGTAGATGAGCCAGGCATTTACAGAGGTAAATGCACTGAGCTTTGTGGAAAGAATCATGGNTTTATGCCTATAGTTGTTAAGGTAGTTGAACAGGCTGAATACGACGAATGGGTTTACGGTAAAAGACAGGAAGCAATCAAGTTAGCAGAATTAACTACAAAAGAATGGTCTGCTGAAGAGTTAGTTGCNAGNGGCGAAGGAATTTATGAAGTTAATTGTGTTGCGTGTCACCAAACATCAGGTCAGGGAATAAATGGAATATTTCCAGCTCTTGCTGGCAGCGACATTGTAATGAATAACAAAGACAGAAATATCGAGATTTTAATGGAAGGTGTTCAAGGGGCAGCAATGAACTCATTCAGTTACTTGTCTGAAGTCGAGTTGGCAGCGGTAATTACCTATACAAGANAGTCTTGGGGTAATGCAGAAAAAGGTGATGGCGAAATCGTTATACCTAAGGATATTGTAGATTATAAAGAACCAAAAATATAAGATAGGAAAATATTATGAGTGCAGTAATAGAAAATCATCATGACGATCACGATCATGGGCCNGCTAAAGGAATAACTAGATGGCTTTACACTACTAATCATAAGGATATTGGAACTCTTTATTTATGGTTTAGTTTTGCTATGTTTCTTATTGGTGGAGCTATGGCTATGGTTATAAGGGCAGAGCTGTTCCAGCCTGGAATGCAGATAGTTGAGCCAGAGTTTTATAATCAAATGATAACTCTACATGGATTAATAATGATCTTTGGTGGAGTAATGCCAGCTTTTGTAGGCCTAGCTAATTGGTTAATTCCAATGATGATTGGCGCACCTGATATGGCTTTACCGAGGATGAACAATTTAAGTTTTTGGATATTGCCATTTGCTTTTTTTATTCTTCTTTCATCTTTATTTATGGAAGGTGGAGCACCTAACTTCGGTTGGACCTTTTATGCACCACTTTCTACTACTTACGCACCACCAAGTGTAACTTTCTTCATTTTTTCAGTTCATATCATGGGCGCATCCTCAATTATGGGCGCCATTAATGTTGTGGTAACTATTATGAATATGAGGGCTCCAGGTGTAGATCTTATGAAGATGCCTTTATTTGTATGGTCTTGGCTAATAACTGCATATTTATTAATAGCTGTTATGCCTGTATTAGCAGGTGCTGTAACAATGATGCTTATGGATATCCATTTCGGAACCAGTTTCTTTAACGCAGCTGGGGGTGGTGATCCGGTATTATTTCAACATATTTTCTGGTTTTTTGGACATCCAGAAGTTTACATAATGATTTTGCCCGCTTTTGGTATTATTTCTCACATAATAGAAACTTTTTCGCGTAAGCAGTTATTCGGATATTCTTCTATGGTTTGGGCAATGTTATCAATTGCAATTCTTTCATTTGTAGTTTGGGCGCATCATATGTTTACTGTTGGTTTGCCATTAGCCGCAGAAATATTTTTTATGTGGGCTACTATGCTAATAGCAGTTCCNACTGGGGTTAAAGTTTTTAACTGGGTAGCCACTATGTTTAGAGGCTCTATTACTTTTGAAACACCAATGCTCTTTGCTCTAGCATTTGTAGTTTTATTCACGATTGGTGGATTATCTGGTCTGATGCTTGCAATTGTTCCTGCTGATTTTCAATATCACGATACATATTTTGTTGTTGCACATTTTCATTATGTATTAGTTCCAGGGGCAATTTTTTCAATCATGGCTGCTGTTTATTATTGGATACCTAAATGGTCTGGTAATATGTATGANGAAAGACTTGGGAAATTACACTTCTGGCTTTCATTCTTGGGTGTAAATGTTACTTTTTTCCCTCAGCATTTTATTGGCTTGGCAGGCATGCCTAGAAGATATCCAGATTATGCTTTGCAATTTGCTGATTGGAATATGGTTTCTAGTGTCGGAGCTTTTTTATTTGGTTTTTCACAATTATTATTCTTGTTTATAGTTCTCAAAACGGTGATGGGCGGCAAAAAAGCCACCGGACAAGTGTGGGAAGGAGCAAAAGGTCTTGAGTGGACAGTAGCTTCTCCTGCTCCATATCATACTTTTTCTACTCCGCCCAAGATTGATTAATGAATAAAGGTGCAAAAAAAACATTAATTAAATTAGTTGTCGCTGTACCACTAATGTTTGCTTTTGGTTTTGCTTTAGTTCCACTCTACGATGTTTTTTGTGAGGTTACTGGCATAAATGGGAAAGTCTTTCAATCTGAACATTCTGAAGAGTTAATATCTGATAATGGAAGAAAAATTTCATTACAGTTTATTTCNACTAACAATGAGAACATGCCATGGGAATTCNTACCGTCTGATCAAGTAATGCAAATAGAGACTGGAAAATANCATACTGCAACTTTCTATGTAAAAAATACAACTAACAAAACAATGACAGCACAAGCAGTGCCCAGCGTTGCTCCATCGAATGCAGCAGCTCACCTAAAAAAACTTGAATGTTTTTGTTTTGAGCAACAGGNATTAAAACCTGGAGAGGATGCTCTTTTGCCAGTGAAGCTTTTAGTTTCAAATGAGCTACCATCAAATATCAAAAACATAATATTGTCNTATACAATATTTGATATTACTGACTATGAGAAGCAATCACTTGCACATCACATGGAGATGAAATAGAAAATGAGTGGGGGGAGTTATTACGTTCCAGATCAAAGCAGATTTCCAATTTTTATGGCTTTCTCACTATTTGTTTTGGTTATGGGAGCCTCCAGTACGATAAACAATTTAGATGATCCCACTAGCAACTCTGTTTACATNTTATATGCTGGTTTTGCATGCTTGTTTTTAACAATGTTTTTTTGGTTTAGACAGGTAATAATTGAGCACCTTGCTGGACTAGATTCTAATCAATTAAAACAATCTTATGTCTATGGAATGGCATGGTTTATATTTTCGGAAGTTATGTTTTTTGCAGCTTTCTTTGGAGCTCTATTTTATGTGAGGGCATTGGCTGTTCCATGGTTAGCTGGCGAGGGATCAAAGGGAAGTGCTATTGCCGCTATTGAATTGTGGCCAGCATTTGAATCAAGCTGGCCAGTTATTAATACTCCAGATAATGGTGCTGAGTTTGATTTAGCTAAGAAAAGCATGGCATGGCCGGGATGGGATCATGCTCTTAAATGGCTTCCTCTTTGGAATACCATAGTGCTTTTGAGCTCGAGTGTAACTGTACATTTTGCCCATTTAGCTTTAAAAAATGGTAAAAGAAAAAGTTTTAATAATCTGCTTGGNATTACAGTTTTTTTGGCCCTAATATTTGTTGGTCTTCAAGCTGCAGAATATTACGAAGCATATGCTCATTACGGCCTGAAACTTAATTCTGGTATATATGGCTCAACATTTTTTATGCTCACCGGTTTTCACGGTTTTCACGTTATGATGGGTGGGATAATGCTTGCAATAATGCTAGCCCGTTCAGTATTTGCTGGCCATTTTGAAGATCACGATCATTTTGGTTTTGAGGCAGCATCTTGGTACTGGCATTTTGTTGATGTTGTGTGGGTTATGTTATTTTTGTTTGTTTATATTCTCTAATTGAGGGTCTTCCCAAGGCACACTATTTCCTAACTCACCAGTATAGAGACCTATCGCAACTAAAATGATTAATAAAGCTGCAAAGAAAACTCTTAAACCAAGCAGATATACCGTTCTCTTTCTTCCTGTATCACCTTGATCAGTGAGCAAAAAAAAGAGGCCCCCTGCAAGTGACAGAAGCAGTAATGGTAAAACTATGTAAATGAGCGTTGTGATCATTAGTGAATTTTAAAGCATATATAATTTAATAGATATGAAACTTAAGCAATTTAAACCTGGAATTAGAATAACNATCTTTTTTGTTTTTTTTGCTACTTTATTTTTTTCACTCGGTGTATGGCAAATAGATAGAGGAAAAGAAAAAACAAATATTTTGGCGGAGTTTAATGATAATCTAAAAAAAACTCCATCATACATTACTAGCGAGTCAAAAAAATGGGATAGAGTGTCCGTTTCTGGAAAATGGGATAGCTCCAAACAACTATTAATTGATAATGTTATTAATAGAGGCATTGCAGGTTATAAGGTTTTAACCCCATTAAAGATATCTAGCAGCAATCAATTAATACTTGTAGACAGAGGTTGGGTTAGACAAAANCAATACAGAGATAGACTTCCTAATATTAATATTGATAACGAAAGTGTTCTTGTTACTGGAATACTTGAGCTACCAGATTTAGGTTTAATACTTTCAGACAATNTAGTAACCAAATCTTGGCCTAAGGTATCACAAACAAAAAACATGGATATACTCAAAAAAGAATACACTGAAGAAATATATCCTATGATACTTTTGGCTGATCCAGTTCTTAAAAATAGTTTAGAATATATTAAAATTGTTCCAACCAACATGACTCCTACAAAACATTATGGTTATTCTGCTCAATGGTTTTTAATGTTTTTGGTTTTGTGTTTTATGTACACTTGGTANGGGCTTAAGAAAAATGAGAAATAAGTTTTTTGTAGCTGCAATTCTATTAACGCCAATATTGGTCGTTATATTCTCTTCGCTGTATTTCACAATGGGAATGTCACCTGATGGTACTAAAAATAATGGANTTTTCTTTAAAAGTTATTTTGATTTTAATCAATTCAAAAAACCAAATGGAGACAATGATTTGTTGTCATTCAATGATGGCAAATGGGTAATGTCTGTTTATGTAACAGATAAAGACTTGAGNAAAGATTCAATTTATTTGATGAGACAATTAAATGTGGCATTGAATAGAGACATCAATAAANTTAAAAGGGTTATTTTTTATTCGAACAAGCTGCTAGAGGATGATCTTAAAGAAATTCAGCTCAAATATCCTAGGGTGCAGATTATCGAGGATAAAAATGGCACTCTTCTTAATGTTCTTCAAAAAAATTCAAAGTTGAATTTTAATACTTTTAACCCAATATTTATAATTGATCCTTATGGCAGAGCAGTTATGTATTTTGAGAAAGAAATTGATCCAAAATTAATTCTTAAAGATTTAAAGGTNCTAATCTNATGAACAACATAAAGAATTTTTCTTTTTTAGGCATTTGTATGGCATTTGTAGTAATTGCTTTAGGTGCTTGGACAAGGCTTGTAGATGCTGGATTAGGGTGTCCTGATTGGCCAGGATGCTATGGTTTTATAGTATTTCCAACAAATGAAGCAGAAATTGCNATTGCTGAAAGCAGATACCCAATGTTTCCTTATGACATAAATAAAGCTATTCCAGAAGTTGTTCATAGATATTTCGCAGCTGCTTTGGGGTTATTTGCAATTTTTTTAGTTTATCTTTCCTTTACGAAAACTACAGATAANAAAATAAGGGGCTGGTCTTTATTTCTCTTATTTTTTATATGCTGCCAAGGACTATTTGGTTATCTCACAGTGAGTCTAAAATTACTACCTATAATAGTTACTACTCATTTATTTGGAGGCTTTACCACCCTAACCCTGTTTTATTTTATTTACTTAAAGTCTCGAAATTTTCAAATCTTTAATCAAATTAATATTTCTGGACTTAGGACTATAGCCGGAATTGCTTTTATTGCTCTAGTATTTCAAATATTTCTTGGTGTTTGGACAAGCACTAATTATGCATCTCTGGCATGTGCCGACTTTCCCACGTGTCAAGGAAGTTATCTGCCTGATATGGACTTTAAAAACGGATTCAATTTAAATCAAGAAGTTGGGCCTAACTATCTTTATGGTCTTCTTGATAATCCTGCCAGAGTGGCAATACATTATTCACATAGAATATCTGCGCTTATTGTTACATTTATATTTTTATTATTAATGTCTAGACTATGGTTTTCTGAAGCCGCTCCNTTAGCCTCAACCCTAGGTATATTATTACTGACACAAATAACACTTGGAATCATTAATGTTGTTTATGTCTTACCACTATATGTTGCTATCGCTCATAACCTAGTNGCCGCCTGTTTATTGTTAGCAACATTTACAGTAAATTACTTGGCTTGGAAAAAATGACTCTNCTTAAGAGCTACTATCAGCTGTGTAAGCCAAATGTTGTATATATGATGCTAATTTGTGCATTGGTGGGAATGTTGTTAGCTGAAGATTCAGTCAGTTCATATAGTTATATAACTATTTCCCTTGTTGGTATAGCTCTCTGTGCTTCATCAGCTGCCGCTATCAATCAAGTTATTGATAGAAGAACAGACGCATCAATGACNAGAACAGATCAAAGACCNCTNCCAAAGGGTGAGTTATCACCAACACATGCTTCAATTTTTGCCATAATAATTGGTCTAGCAGGATCTTTAGTNTTNTATTTTTTTGTTAANACCTTAACAATGGTTTTAACAATTGCATCTCTAATCGGGTATGCATTTATTTATACANTTTACTTAAAAAGAGCAACACCACAGAATATCGTAATCGGAGGTTTGGCTGGAGCAGCCCCACCGTTACTAGGGTGGTCATCAATATCTAATAATGTTGATCCACATGCTTTGTTATTAGTTTTAATAATCTTTGTTTGGACTCCGCCACATTTTTGGGCCTTAGCTATTTATCGAAAAGAAGAATACGCAAAGGANTCAATTCCTATGCTTCCTGTNACACACGGAGTTGTGTTTACAAAACTACAAATNGTNTTGTATACAATAATTTTATTTATAGTTAGTGTATTGCCT
Organism: Gammaproteobacteria bacterium; assembly: GCA_002721385.1. Classification (GTDB taxonomy): domain Bacteria; phylum Pseudomonadota; class Gammaproteobacteria; order Magnimaribacterales; family D2472; genus SAR86A. Next base: position 5,092 of record PBKI01000007.1, on the reverse strand, counting down.
TACNTTGTTCTGATGTCCGGAGTTATTTATTTANTTTCAGCNCTTATCTTAAGTTCATTATTTTTATATTCATCAATAAAACTTTATTTTAGTTCAGATGAAGTAGATGCCATGAGGACATTTCAGTTTTCAATTTATTATATTTTTTTAATTTTCTTAGCCTTATTNGTGGANCACTTTATAATTGCAGGCNTATGACNAATCGTAAAAATTTATTTATGNAAAAAANGGCAACCGAAGGAGCNTCCATACAAAGAAATCAATTAAATAATGTTGTTAAATCAATTTCAAANGATNCAAGGCTTATNGNAATAATACTTGTTTTTATATTNACAGTATTANCCCTTTTTGTNAATAAACTAACATCACCAAGAGTNNTGAGTGAAAATGAACTCTTAATAAATGGTCTTTTTCTTTTTGANTCTCCTAAACAAATATCAGATTTCACTTTTTTATCAGCAAATAATATTGAATTTAAGAAAGACAATTTAATGGGCAAATGGACTTTAATGTACTTTGGCTTTACTAGATGTCCCGATGAGTGCCCAACCTCNATGTATCAAATGTCAAAGCTTGTAAAAGTNCTCAGAGAAAAAAATTTCCCACTTGATGATAAACAATTTGTNTTGGTTTCAATTGATCCTGAAAGAGACACACCAGATCAGATTAATAAGTATGCTAAAGGATTNGATGATTCCTTTATTGGTGTNTCAAANGTNAGGCCNATGTTGATTAGTCTTGCAACCCANTTATCTGTTAATAATGTNATGCCTGGCGGCGATANTTNAGATCATTCTCATTTAGACAATCATGTTAATAACATAATATTATTGAATCCAAATGGAGAATTTGCNGGAGTATTTAGACCTCCTTTTGATTTATCAAGACTATCTTTGACGTATCAATCAATTACTCAATAGCTATCTAAATTTTTATAATAACCTTACCTTTTGCCTTTCTATCTTTAAGGTGAGCAATTGCCATAGCGCTTTCATCAAGACTGAAAGAGTCGGATACCTCTGGATTAATTTTACCCTCAGTATGGAGTTCAAAAAGCTCTTGAAAGTTCTTTTTGTTTTCTTCAGGAAACATACCAACCCAGGCGCCCCAAAAAACTCCAATAATCTTCATACCTTTAAGAAGAGCTAAATTGATAGGAATTTTTGGTATCTCTCCTGCTGCAAATCCTATGACTAGATATCTGCCATCCCATGCAGTAGCTCTTATGCATGGTTCAGAGTAACAATCTCCAACAGGATCATAAACAACATTTGCACCCATGCCCCCGGTTAGCTCTTTTATCTTTGATGACAATTCTTTTTGCTGATCTCTATCAAGCTTTCCTGATGGATATATAAAAGTTTCGTCAGCACCATGTTTTTTACAAAGATCAATCTTTTCTTGTGTTGAAGCAGCAGCGATTACTTTTGCACCCATAGCTTTGCCAAGCTCAACTGTGGCTAATCCAACTCCACCAGCAGCACCAAGCACTAATAATGTTTCTCCTTTTTTAATCTCAGCTCTTTGTTTTAGAGCATATAAAGATGTCCCATATGTCATAGGTAATGCCGCAGCTGTCTCAAAGTTCATAGAATCAGGAATTTTCACTGCTGCTGTTTCTGGAACAAGTATTTTTTCAGCAAAAGCGCCAAGACCAGTCATTGCAAAAACTCTATCACCAATCTTTAAAGACTGAACACCATCACCAATTGCTTCTACCACTCCTGCTGATTCCCCTCCCGGAATAAACGGTAATTCAGGTTGAAATTGATAAAGACCTTGTATCATTAAAACATCTGGAAAGTTAACACTACCAGCTTTGTTATTAATCAAAACGTGTCCCGGTAAAATTTCTGGATCTGGGACCTCATTTACTTGCAATTTATCGGGCATTCCAAGTTCAACACATTGTAAAGCTTTCATAATCTCTCCTTATAATTTGGAATTATAATTTTTAACGTATTCATTCATTTCATCTTTTGAATTTTTTTTCATTTTCTCTAGTTTATTTAATGATAACTCTGCTTCTTCTCTAATTCTATCTAAATCAATTGAATCACTTGATTGAAGATGCTTTATATTTTCTTTAGCTTGGCACACGCCATTATCATGGAAAGTCTGTTCACTCATTTCCCTTGTAATATCATTCATAATGAAATTAATTGCATCGTGCATTTCATTTTTATTTTTAAGATATGTCGCAACTAACTTTAGTTCATTTAACATAATTGCTCTTTGTTCTTGAATTTTTATCTTTTTATTATTTATTATTATTTCCTCATTTATATCCATTCCGTTATAAATGACTTTGTTATCATTCGAATCGATACATTTTTTTTCCTCTTCACTGATTTTAGGGCTTGGAGATACTAAGCTGTGTATCATTATGAGATCAATGAAATTTATGTGATGTTTTGATATGCCAGTGATATCTCCTGGGAATAAATCTATACCTCTAACTTCCAGATATTCAATTCCATATCTTTTTAGTAGATCGTAGGGCCTCATCCCTTTTAATGCAGAGCGCTTTGGCCTAATTGAATCATAATATTCATTTTCGATTTGAATAATACCGTCAGATATTTGGTGATACTCATTATGTTCATCTAATAATCCGATTTTGTTAAAATCTTCAAATGGCAACGTTATAGCATTCTTGATTTTTTTAAGAAAGCCATCCAATGAATTGTATTTTATTTGAAGGTTTTTTTGTGCTGAGCTTTGATAGCCTATTTCACTCATTCTTAATGATGTAGCGTTTGCTAAATAAAGATCACTATTATTAAGAATACTGAGATTATTATCTCTATTATTTACAAATGATTTATCAACTACATTTGTTTGACCAAACTCCAACAGTACGTACCAAAAATTTCTTTTGAAATTTCTAATTAAAGATAGATATGTCTCATCTATTTCCTTTTGATCATTTGAGCCAACAATGTTGTTAAGTGAGCGTGGATGCAGAGAGAAGTTGTAGTGCATACCTGAAACACATTGCATTGTTGCTCCATATCTAACTTTTAATCCTCTTCTGTAGACATGTTTTAATAAACCGATATTACTTTTATGATAGTAGCCTATATTTATTTTTGATTCATCTTGGATTTTTGGAGGCATTGAAAATGGCCATAGAAGTTCATCTTTATGAATATTTTTCGCTACAAAAATATGAAGTGATAGCAAAAAATCATAAAGTGATTCAGTATTTTCAAATACAGGTGTCACTAACTCAACTTGAGCCTCGGCAAAGTCAGTTGTTATCAATCTATTGGTTAGAGCAGAGCCTAAACTTTGGGGATGTGACTTTTCTGATATGAAACCCTTGTTATCCGTCCTAAAAAATTCTTTTTCAATGCCTTTTCTGATAATCAAATCGTCGAAGAAGCCTGATTTTTTTAAATTTTCAAGCCTAGATTTTAAATTTTCATCAGCCATTAAATCCTGGACCAGCTTTAACTATTTCAGGTTTTGTATTAAATTTTTTAAAATTTTCTTGAAACTTGCTTATGAGCTCTTTTAAATACTTATTGTATTCATCTTTATTCTCCCAAGTCTCAATAGGATTTAATAATTTACTATTAACTCCATTAACCTCAAGCGGGATTTCTAAATTTAGCCCTGGAACATTTTTTGTTTCAATATTATCTAATTCTCCGTCTTGAATTGCATTTACGATTCTTCTAGTAGTGGGTATTTTAAATCTAGATCCAACACCATAAGGACCACCAGTCCAGCCGGTGTTAACCAAAAAGACTTTTGATCCATATTCACTAACTCTCTTCATCAGCAGATCAGAATATTCATTTGCTGGCCTTGGAAAAAATGGAGCTCCAAAGCATGTTGAAAATGTAGATTCAATATCAGAACCGGAACCCATTTCAGTTGATCCGACTTTAGCGGTATAACCACTCAAGAAATGATATGCAGCAGACTCTTTTGACAAGATAGATACTGGTGGAATTAATCCTGTGAGATCGCATGTGAGGAAAATGACTGTCTTAGGTTCACCGGCTGCATTCTCAGGAATGGCATTTTCAATGTGGCTTCTTGGATAACAGCATCTTCCATTTTCTGAAAGAGTGGTATTAGAGTAATCCGGGTTACCATCTTTATCTAAGCATACATTTTCAATAACGCTGCCATGCTTTATAGCCTTATATATGACTGGCTCATTTTCAATTGTAAGATTAATAGTTTTTGCATAACAGCCACCTTCGAAATTGAAAACCGCTTTATCACTCCACCCATGTTCGTCATCTCCAATTAGAGAACATTTAGTATCTGCCGACAGCGTGGTTTTACCCGTACCAGAAAGACCAAAAAATAAAGCAACATTTCCACCAGCATTAACATTAGCGGAACAATGCATTGGTAAAACATTTTTTTCGGGAAGCAAAAAGTTTTGAACTGAAAACATTGATTTTTTCATTTCACCGGCATATTTCATTCCAGCAATAATGACCATCCTTTTTGCAAAATTAATTACAACACAACTTTCAGAATTTGTACCATCTTTATCAGGCACACATTTGAAATTAGCAGCACTAAGAATCTTCCATTCTTTCTTTTTTAAAGTGTTATAGGAATCTGTATTAACAAATATAAGTCTTGCAAATAATGAGTGCCATGCAGTTTCAGTCAAGACTTCTACAGGCAGATAGTGTTCTGAATGAGATCCAACATGAACTCTTGAAACATATCTATTTTTTTCAGCAAGATATGATTCTACTTTTTCCCAAAGTAAATCAAACTTGCTAGCTTCGAAAGGTTTATTAATTTCACCCCAATCAATAGAATTTTCAGTACTTGGCTCTTTTACAATGAATCTATCATTTGGGCTTCTGCCAGTTCTCTCACCCGTAGATGTTGAAAATGCTCCATTTGAAGCAATTACTCCTTCACCATTTTCAACAGCAGCATTAATAAGTTCATCTATTGAAAGATGCAGCAATTCAGAAGTTTTAGAGTTTTTGTCCATGTTACTAACAAATATTATAGGTACTTGGGGGGAATAATTATATATGTAGAGGTGATAATTATGTACCTATAATATTAGTTCTGTTAGTAAAAAATGGAATTAATAGGTAGT